>CAKRHL010000148.1 GCA_934338765.1 uncultured Lachnospiraceae bacterium
CGCTTTGGATATTGTTATTTTGAATAATTTCGGTCAGTTTCTCGCTATAATCCACCTGATCTAATTTTGGACAACCAATCAATGTTACCTTATTCTGAATAAAGTCCTGATGAAAGCCGGCATAAGCGTAAGCCGTACAATCGGCTGCGATTAAAAGTCTTGCATTATTAAAATATGGTGCACTGACCGGAGCCAGTTTGATCTGTACCGGCCAGTTCGGGAGCTTCTTTTGTGCTTCTTTCACAGCTTCTTCATCATATGCAGGAGCTTCTCTTTCCTCAAATGAAATGGCACCCGTAGGACATTCCGGTAGACAATCCCCCAATCCGTCACAGAAATGTTCTCTCATCAATTCTGCTTTTCCATCAATGATATCAATAGCACCTTCGTGACAGGCATCTGCACAGGCACCACAGCCGTTGCATTTTTCTTTATCGATCCGGATAATCTTTCTTATCATTTTTACCCTCCATTCATAGCATTTAACTTTTGTTTCTGTTAGAATTATAATATGATAAATACAACTTGTATGTTTGATTTCCAACATGAGGAGGGATTATGGAAAAATATTTACCTATTCTACGAAATAGTCCATTTTTTAAAGATCTTACGGATAACGAGATATTATCTGTATTGCATTGTGTAGAGGCGGCAAACGTTTCCAAAGAGCGGGATTCTTATATTTTCAGGGCAGCAGATACTACTGAAGTCATGGGACTTGTGGTGTCAGGCTGTGTCCTTGTCATTCAGGAAGACCTCTGGGGGCACAGGAATATTTTAGCAAAATGCCGTACCGGTGATTTTTTTGGGGAAACGTATGCGGCAAATCCGGGGGCTGTTTTGAATATCAGTGTGGTCGCGGATGAGGATTGTGAGATCATTTTCCTAAATATCCGGAGGATGTTGGTTACTTGTCCCACTGCATGTGGGCATCATCAGAAGCTGATCCGTAATCTGGTCAGTGTCCTGGCAGATAAGATACTGATCTTGAATGATAAGATTACACATGTTGGGAAGCGGACGACAAGGGATAAACTATTGTCATACCTGTCAGCAGAGTCCATCAGACATTCGTCGTTGTCTTTTGACATTCCTTTTGACCGGCAGCAGCTGGCGGATTATCTTTGCATTGATCGTGCAGCAATGTCTACAGAGATATCAAAGTTGCAAAAAGAAGGATTGATAAAAACAAATCGTAATCATTTTGAGTTGAAACCATCCGGTTTATAAATGAAAAAACCAGCGTCGTGAGGAAACCGGCGTAAAGTTTATCATTGCGAAATAGATATAGCACTGGTATAATAATCTATAAAATTCATAAGGAGAGGTGGTACCGGTGAAAGAAAAAAGCACACTCACATGGATTACAAAACAGACAAATAAATACCGCTTCTTTGTTATGATGCTGACCGTATTTGAAATCATTGTGAGTGGACTTGGGATCTGCTATGCTCTTGTGATGAAGCAGATGGTTGACCGGGCGGTGGCGAAGGACAGCCACGGTTTTGTGATGGGGATGATCGGGTTTGGACTTCTTGTTTTAAGCCAGCTTACGATCCGCATCATTATGAGACAGCTTTCCGAATACACCAGAAGCAGCATGGAGAATACCTTGAAGCAGAGGCTGTTTTATTCCCTGCTGACAAAGGATTATGGAAGCGTCAGTTCGAAGCATTCGGAGGAGTGGATGAACCGCCTCACATCCGACACGGTCATTTGTGCGGACGGCATGACGGATATTCTGCCGGGATTTCTGGGGATGCTGATCCGGCTGGTGGGTTCTCTGGTGCTGATTCTTTATTTACAGCCGGGGCTGGCAGCGATCATGATCCCCGGCGGGATCCTCTTTCTGATCATTACAGTGGTGCTTCGAAGACCGCTCAAGAGATTTCATAAGGATGTGCAGGAAAAGGACGGGAAGGTCCGGATGTATCTGCAGGAGCGGATCAGCAGCATGCTTGTGGTCCGTGTCTTTGGAATGGAAAATACAGCAGTGGAACAGGCGGCAGATACGATGGAGCTTCACCAAAGCTCCCGTATGAGAAAGGCATGGATCTCCAACATTTGTAATAGTGGCTTCAGTCTTGCCATCAATGGAATGTATCTATTGGGAATCGGATTCTGCGGTTATGGCATTATCCATGGAAATGTGACCTTTGGTACGCTGACTGCCATGATCCAGCTGATCGGACAACTCCAGTCACCGCTTGCCGGTCTGGGGGGCTATGTGCCGAGATATTACACCATGATTGCCAGTGCTGAACGGCTGATGGAAGTGGAGCAGTATGAGGATGCAGACGAGTCGGGGATTCGCAGCATGGAAGAGGTCTGGAAGTTATATGAGGAACAGATCCGGGAGATCGCATTTGAGCATGTTTCATTCCGCTATCCGGGAAAGGATGGGGCTGTGCTGCGGGATGTTTCCTTCTCCATAGCGAAGGGGGATTCTGTGGCAGTTACGGGAACCTCCGGCTGCGGCAAATCTACCATGTTAAAGCTTCTGATGGGAATTTACCGGCCGCAGACAGGCACGATACAGGTGATCCTGAACGATGGCACAGGTATTGCCATAGAAGATATGAAAAGGCTGTTTGCCTATGTGCCCCAGGGCAATTTCCTCATGGGAGGAAGCGTCCGGGATGTGATCACCTTTGGACAAAAGCGAATAATAGACGAGAAACTAAAGCAGGCGGTTCATCTTGCCTGTGCGGATTTTGTCTATGACCTGCCGATGCAGCTTGACACGATCCTTGGGGAGAGGGGAACAGGGCTCTCGGAAGGTCAGATGCAGCGGATCGCCATTGCAAGGGCACTGTATGCGGATCGTCCGGTATTGATACTGGATGAATCCACCAGTGCACTGGATCAGCAGACGGAGCAGCAGCTTCTTGACAATCTGAAACAGCTTACGGACAAGACCGTGTTGTTTGTTTCTCATAGATTGCCGGCACAGGAGATCTGCAGCAAGCAGCTTCATTTTGAAAAGGGAATGGCACGGATGGAAAATAAGACAGAGTAAGAATTACTGCTGTAAAAGGAGAAAAGCATGGAAAATGAAATGAAAAACGCTGGCCTTTCCGATATCATGTGCGATCTGCTTTATCTGCTGGGGTGTGGCGTAAATGACAAAATGCCCGCTATGGCCTATATCGCAGCATTTCAGAAAGCATACGACGCAGATAAGCTGCAGACGCTGTATCAATTCAGCAAGGCTCATTTTGTGGATGCACTAACCGGAACCGTACTGAAAAAGGCCGGAGTGAAGCTACCGGCAGAGTGGGAACAGAGCATTGCCAAAGCCATCCGCAAGGTCATCCTGTTCGATCAGGAGCGGGCGGAGCTCTTTTCCTATATGGATGAACAGGGGATCTGGCATATGCCGTTAAAAGGCGTGATATTAAAGGACTTTTATCCATCCATCGGCATGCGGCAGATGTCGGACAATGACATTTTGTTTGATCAGGCATATGCCGGTCAGATCCGGGATTACATGGTAAGCCGCGGTTATGAGGTGGAAGCTTTTGATCAGGGCAATCATGATGTCTATGAAAAAGAACCGGTCTATAATTTTGAAATGCATACTTCCCTTTACGGAGCCGGCCATCATAATGAGTGGATAAACTATTATGATAGGATCAAAGACCGTCTGCACCCGATAGGGAATCGTTTCGAGTATAGGTTTACGGATGAGGATTTCTATGTATATATCATGACACATACCTTCAAGCACTTTGACGGAAGCGGGACAGGGATCCGTTCTCTGCTGGATCAGTATGTGTATCTGAACCGGCTGGAAGATACCCTTGATTTTCGTTATATTGACAAGCAGTGCGGGATCCTGGGGATTGCTGATTTTGAACAGGCAAACAGAGTTCTTTGCAAGAAAGTGTTCCTGATGAACGATACTCTCGCAGAGGAAGGAACGGGGAGATTTCGTTACGCCCTTTCAACGGAAGAGAAAAAGCTGCTCTGTTACTATATGACTTCCGGTGCATATGGCACGACAGAGCACAGAGTCCTAAACAGTATGAGCCGGTACCGGAAACAATACGGAAGGATTTCAAAAGCTTCTTATGTATTAAAGAGGCTGTTTCCGGGAAAAGAGCATTACGATTATTGTCCGGCTTTGAAAAGACATCACTGGCTGCTGCCGTTTTACTGGGTGTACCGGGCTTTCCGGATGATCCTTTGCAAAGAGCGCAGAAGCAGGATATTCCATGAAGTAAAAATTGTGAAAAAAATCCGGAAAGAGAGGTGGTAGATGTGATTTTATTTCGAATGGTCGTTAGAAATAAAAAAAGGACGAAAGCAGGATCCGGGGAAGGATTCAAACCCCGTAAAATGAAGATCAATCATCCGCGTGTCTGGTTTCCGGAGGAGTATGAACAGGGGAAACAGTGGTGCATGGAGCAGCATATGCAGCATTGTTTTGTAAGAAGCCATGACGGACTGCAGTTACATGCCTTCTATCTGCCGGCAGAAAATGCCGTACGTACGATACTTCTGTCCCATGGGTACCGCGGAAGCGGATTTGGGGACTTTGCACCGGATGCCCGTTTTTTACATGAACACGGGTGCAATCTGCTGTTTATCGATCAGAGAAGCTGTGGAGCCAGTGAGGGAGGATATATCACATTTGGAGCTTTGGAGCAGGAGGATGTGAAACGATGGTGCTGGTATCTGGCAAAACGAAACAAAAAACGGCTTCCGATCTATCTGTTTGGCAAATCCATGGGAGCCTCCGCAGTGCTTATGGCATCCGGAAAGGAATTACCTCATTATGTAAAGGGGATCATTGCAGACTGCGGATTTGTATCCATGAAATCACAGTTTCAGCACATGGCTGCAAGCTGGTTTCATCTTCCTCATATTCCGGTGCTGTTATGGCGGTTATCGGTCAGGTGCCGTCTTCAGGCTCATTTTTCCATGAAGGATGCAGATACCACACATGCCATGGCAGTCAACCACAGACCGGTTTTGTTTTTTCATGGTTCCAGGGACGGCTTTGTCCATCCGGATCAGTCGGTAAAAAATTATCAGATGTGCCGTGCTCCCAAAAGACTTGTGATCATCGGTGGGGCGAGACATCTGTGCTGTGCTTTTCAGCAATGGGAAAAATATCATCAGTCGCTGCTTCGGTTCTTTGAAAAATATGATGCAGGAGCCGGAATAAGATAGATATGTCCGAAAATATCGAACATAAAATGAGAAAGTGTACGGTAAGTTCCGGACACTTTTTTTCATGGTGTCCGTTAAGCGTTTTGCGGAGTAGAAATGTAATTTCCATTGTGTTACTCTGACTTGCAGAAACAATAAATGATCTGGCAGGAAAAGAGGAATTGTATGGAGAGAACATATTATCCGCTGACAGCGGCTCAAAAGATGCATCATCACTGGATCAACCGGTATCATACACAGCAGGTTTCCGGTGTCAGTGTTGTGGCAGCGTTACAGGCAGAACTGGACATGGCATTGCTGGAAAAATGCCTTCGTGAAGAAATCTGCAGATATGGGTGTATGAGAGTACGTTTTACCCGACCGGATAAACACGGCGAAGTACAACAGTATATCATGAAAAGAGACAACCGGAAGCTCAAGACCTTTGATCTGTCTGATCTGTCGATGGAAAAAGCAGATGAAATCATGCAGGGATGGGCATATGAAACCTTTGAAGGGGACGATGTGCCCAGGTGGGAGATCCGGCTGATGAA
>CAKRHL010000149.1 GCA_934338765.1 uncultured Lachnospiraceae bacterium
ATCGTAGCCATAATAATCGTAAATACAACATCCTGAAATTTGTTTTTTGGCATAAAAAATCCTCCTTATGATAACTGATTTTGACGTGTTGTTCGTTATCATCCCGGAGGATTGTGCGTTTCCAATTTCAAACCTTATTTACTTAGCGAAGCGATTATAACACATTTTTCTTAGAAATGCAATGGATTTTTTATGACTTTAACAGCATTTGATTCCTATATTCTTACAGGCATCATATAAAGCAGATAACTCTGTCTTTTCAAAATCAAGATGCTGCTCATATTCCTGATCGGCAGACTCAAAAATCAGACTGCTTTTCCCGCGGCATTTGATCTTGAGCTGATATTTTCCCTTTTCGGTGTATATCCGGTTGATCAGCATGACTTTGCGGACTTCGGTGATATCGGATATATTTCTGATATATTGTCTGCCATTTATGGTGATCTCCAGCTTTTTCTGTGAAAACATAATCTCCACTTTCATCATACCCTTTGTCTTTCGGTCACGAATATAGTAGAACACACATACGACCAGGACACTGATGACCATTGCCAGCAACGGGATCATATCCTCCCACTTACCTGGGATGATTCCCACCTGATCCAGTATGATATATACCATAAACTGAAACAGGAAACATACTGCAAAAAGGAGGCACATATGAAGTCCTGCCCCTTTTGTCTGAAAAACGCTGTCTTTTACCGTGATATGAAATTTTTGTTCTGTCATTTTTCCCCCTGTAGTGTATCTACAATCCTTTATTTTTCAGATCTGCGACAAGCTGCACATAAAATTCGCGCACATCAAAGCCCGGAATATTTTCCCGATTCAGATCAATCACATCTCCGTGGGAAATGCCCCGTTTGCCTTCAACCGTCAGAAACTGATAGTTTTCTCCCCATGGAAATGAGTCCTCTCCCACCAGCCCATCATTGGCTCCATCAAAATATTTCACCAAAGGATAGGTGAAATTCAACGGAAATCTTCCGGACATGGGTTTGTTCAGCTTTGATCCTACGGATTGATAAAATACATTGGGATCATCCTTGATCTCCTCGTTGAACTTTTCGCAGTTTTCAAAGGTAAGATCATGCACCGCTGCCAGAAAATCCGGATTCACATCTCCCAGCTTTGCAGCCCCGGCATTATATGCCTTTTCTACTGCATGCTGCTGTTTTGCAGAAATCTTGTTTAGAAGATAATCTGCAAACTGGCATCCCCGGTGCGGCGTATTGATCGTGGTCAGGGATGCAACATATGGTGCTGCATCTGTCAGAGCGATCATGGCTCTGGAATCAAGTCCCCCCTTGGAATGGGCAATGATATTTACCTTCTCACAGCCTGTTTTATCCACAATCTCATGAACCCTTGCAGCGAGCTGCTCTGCACTGTCCCGCACGGCGGAGGCACTGTTATGATTGCCGTAATAGATCCGGGCTCCATTCTTCTCCAGCTCCTCCGGAATCCGTCCCCAGTAATTTAAATGCTCAAAATCCCTGAAAAAAACACCGTGAACCATCAATATTGGGTACTTTGTCCGGCATATCTCCTGTTTCGCCCGTTTTTTATTTCGTTTGGCCCGCATTTTTTCCATTTTTACTTCCTGACCGGTGGTTTTAATGATCACATGCAGCATGATCAGATGAACAACCGGGATCCAGCCGCACACAACCCCAAGAACACGCCACCGGATCCCGAGCTGTTCTGATGTCAGATATACTGTGATAATGCCGGTCCAGAAAACAATATTTTCCAGCAGGATCACGATTCCAAGACGGATCAGCCAGTATGATGTCTGCTGTTTCAGCCCTGCCGGTCCTCCAAACCACGTTTGATAGAGTCCAAAGAAGCCAAGCAACAGATAGATCGACAAGATGACTGTGGTAAAGCAGAATAATTTTAACATGATCCTGCCAAAATTACAGATTCTAACTCGTTTCATATTAGTCTAACATTCCTTTCTCCTGCCGCGCCTCTGCATTATTCTCCGGGGCTGCTTGAGATCACTTTACCGGTATTCCAAAGCATAACGGTCCGCTTAGCAGCATCCAGCCGCTCCTCCTCGGAATGAAAATCAATGGTTACAGAATGACAGCCACATTCCAGGCACATTACATAATAACCACAGCCACATTCCTCCTCCAAAAGTGCACCGCCATCACAAAGCGGGCAGTCATTAATCTCTAGCATATCTTCGATGTTCATGAATTTTCCTCCTCTTTCTTTCCAATCTGACATTGTAATCATTAAAAATCATCAATTGACGGCTGGCTTCCATCATAATACTTGGTGACAGTATTCTTGAACTCTGTAAAAGCATCATAGTAACCGGAAATAATAATATCGAATTCCCGCTCTGCGATTGTTCCATCATAGTCATGTGCCAGCAAATTCCTTGTTTTCAGCATCTTCATCCATACATCATCACGAATTAATCCATTGGTAAATGCAGTTTGTAACACAGCTCTCGGAGAACCGATCGCAAAATCTGTGATACCTAACTGTTTTACCAGAATATCCTTCATCACTTTCCATGACAGATCAAATGTAAGATTATAATTTTGAATTGTTCCTTCTAAAACAAAATCCGCTTTGGGATCTGCGAACTTACTCTTCTGCAAATTACTTAGACTTCTGCAAAATGATCGGAACCGGTTAAAATATTTTTCTGCCATATTTTTTTATATCCTCCAATAGATACTCATTATGTATCTCATTATAATAGAAAATATCAATTTTGCGCAAGGTTTCTATCTGTTCCAGCATCTCATCTAAGGATTCACTGTTCACGTTACCATACACCACAAAATCAATGTCACTCCTGGGGGCTGCCTTTCCTGTTGCAAAGGAGCCAAACAGAGTCAGTCCATCCGCTCCGCATTTTTTACAGGCTGCGGACACTTTCTTTATGATTTCCTCGATGGGCATGACATTTAATTTTTCATTGCCTTCTTCGAACTCTACATCTTTCAATTTTGTACGGAACCTCCTTAATAACCACTAACACTATTTTACATGAATCAGACGGGCTGTCAATAATCTCCGGGCCTCTTCGTACGATTTCTCTTATTCCGTTTTTCCGTAAATCTCATACAGGATCAGATTCCTCATCCGCTCCATGGTCTCCTCATATGCCGCATCATGAAGAATATTTCTTCCTTCTGCCCCCAGCACATATATCTTGATCAGATTCGTCACAACTCCAATGTTGATATCCGGGCGTATCCCCTCCATATGCTGAAAAAACATGGCTGAAATATCCGTCTCCCTCTGCAGATCCGGTTTTGCCTTCTCCGGAATCATCTCTAAAAGACGCTGTTCATCCTCGGTGGAAAGGCTTGGAAATACACTATAATTCTCGTCTATCATAAACTTCAGATAAGTTCTCGCCTCTGCCGGTCCTGCCTTCTCTTTTCCGTTCAATGCCATTTTGATCAGTTCCGGAATCAGCTTCCTCCGGTACTGCAGAACCTCATATACATAAGCCTCCTTCGACGGAAAAAAATTATAAAAGGTACTAACGCCAATGCCGGCTTCCTCTGTAATTTTGGCAACCGACATATGTGTCATTCCATATTGTTTCAGCAGATCAAAGCCTGCCGCAAGCATTTTTTCTCTGTATTCTGTTCTCTCTGCCTCTGTAAATACCCGCTTTGCCATCTGTATCCTCCCAAAAACAGCTGTTGAAAATAATACTACTCATTTCTATTATTTTCCTTCAAAGCTTCCACCATGTCAATCCTTGAAATTTTTCTTTTTTGAAAAAGAAGTGACAGCTCATAGGTAACCCAGGTAAGTACAAAGCCGGTCATAAGTGCTTTCACCGTAAGCACCGGAGATAACATCATTCCATAATTTTCTATGGTATCCGAATACCCAACCTTTACAAAGGCATAGGCGATCGGAATACCCAGCAAAAATCCGATACATACCAGAATGCGGTTGATATTCAGTACCCGGTTGGAAATCTCCTGTCTGCTAAAGCCAAGCACTTTCATCACAGAAATGTTGACGGAGGTTTCCGATACGATCATGTTGATGATCAGATACAGTACAAATACACCAAGGACGATTCCCACAATTTCAAATATGATAATGATCGCTTTCATTGGTCCCATAAGTTTTTCCATGGTGTCTGCCGTGACGGTCATTCTCGTTTCACTTGCCACCAGCTTCTTATCCAGAGTTAGTTTATCCTTACTGATAATGCAGTTATATGCCCGGCCACCGACACCTGCGAGTTTTGTTGCATTTTTTCTTGAAGTGTACAGATAACAATGGGTATTGTCCTCTACAACACCGCTGATGGTTACCTTATGCTTTTTCAGATCAGCAATATTATAAAATACAAATTTCTCTCCGGTTTTCACACCAAACGTCTCCGCTGCCGCACTGGTGAGATAATATTTATCCAGATCCATTTTCCCCCCGTTTTCTGTCTGATCCGGAAAATATCCGGAATTTTCATCAATTCCCTGTGCTAAAAGCTGTACGGTACTCCCCTCTACCTCATAATAATTCTGGAATAATGTTTCACCCTTCTCCGGGGTGTCCTCCTGCAAAGAGTTCAGCCGGTATAAATAGTCATATTTTACAGAGCTGGTCAGTCCGTCCTTTAGTAGGGCATTCAGACTGTCACTCATGATCAGACCGGCAAGAATACAAAATGCGGCGATCGCAACACCAATGGTTGTCACGATACTTCTGCCCGGATGTCCGATCACGCTTCTGACCTTCATTTTTGTCTGTGTCTTCGCAGAGCTGTTTTTCATTACACCTACTGTTCTGCTGTCTTTTCCCGTATTGCGAAGCAGGTCAACCGGTAACTTTTTTAACAGCTTTGCGGATTGTATTGCAATCGCTGCGGAGTAAAGAAGTGCCGGTGCCACAAACGCAAGGATGATCGAAGGGACATTATATGTCACCGTATAGACAAGCTTTTCAAAATCATATTCTATATAAAAACGACAAAGCAATCGGGTCACGGGGATTGCACATCCAATTCCAAGAATGCTTCCGATGATACCCGGGATCAGACCATACCGCACATAATGACCAATAATCTGCTTTCTGGAAAATCCCAGTGCAAGAAAAGTTCCCAGAAGATACTGCTCATTTTTAATATTTCTTCCAAGGACCATAACGATCAATGTAATGATAATGATAAACATAACCGGAGCGTATATGGTTGCCATGTTTGTAACGGCATCGCCCTCATTGACCGGCATGGAAATCCTTGTATTGGAGGTTGCTGCCAGATAGCTTGCGATCACATATTCTTTATTGAGCTTCTCCCGCACCTTTTTGGAATTATCTTTTTGATACTTGATGGAATAGTAGCCGGTCTCGTCGGCATCAATCTGATCAAATTCCTGATCATTTACTACCATGACTGCAAATTTTTCATTGTCAATGTAGCCGGAAAGCTTTTCAAGCATATAGATGTAATCGCCCTTTGTGGTATATGCGGATACCTCATAAGAATATTTTCCGGGAGAGATCGTATCCCCCACCTTAATACCATGGATATCTGCAAAATCCTGCGTCAGAAGTGTTTCCCCCGTCCCCGGTTTCTTTCCATCTCTGATCTCGCACAGATTCAGTTTTTCCAGCATATCAAAGACGCGAAGCGTTGTTCCCTTTAAGTCCCCGCTTTTACATTTGATATCCTTATAACGGCTGTATTCAATCAGGACATCGTATTC
>CAKRHL010000150.1 GCA_934338765.1 uncultured Lachnospiraceae bacterium
ATTGTAAACGGTCTCGACTATGATGAGTATAATCCGGAGACAGATCCTCTGATCTATGCCAATTACAATGCAAAGACATTCCGTAAGGAGAAGATCAAGAATAAGAGAGGTCTTCAGAAGGAGCTGGGACTGGATCAGAATGACAAGACATTCATGATCGGTATTGTTTCCAGACTGACCGATCAGAAGGGCTTTGACCTGATCGATTATGTGATCGAGGAGATCTGTGCGGAGGATACACAGCTTGTCGTTCTCGGTACCGGTGAGGAGCGTTATGAGAACCTGTTCCGTCATTTCGAGTGGAAATATCATGGCAGAGTTTCTGCCAATATTTTCTATTCCAATGAGCGTTCCCATAAGATTTATGCGGCATGTGATGCATTTTTGATGCCATCGTTGTTTGAACCTTGTGGACTTAGCCAGTTGATGAGCCTTCGCTATGGTACGGTGCCGATCGTCCGCGAGACCGGTGGTCTGAAGGACACGGTAGAACCGTACAACGAGTATGAGGGAAAAGGAACCGGATTCTCTTTTGCAAATTACAATGCGCATGAGATGCTGGCGACTATCCGTTATGCAAAGGATGTATATTACAATCGCAAGAGAGAGTGGAACAAGATCATTGACCGTGGCATGGCAATGGATTTCTCATGGAATCACTCTGCGAGAAAGTATGAAGACATGTACAAAGAGTTAGTATAGTATTAAGAGAGGAAACATTGTGCGGTTAGATAAATATTTAGCACAGATGTCCATGGGAACACGGTCTGAGGTGAAGAAGTTCATCAAATCAGGCCGTGTTTTTGTCAATGGAGCACCGGCATCGGGACCGGAGCAGAAGGTGACAGAAGAGGACGATGTGGAGTTTGATGGAGAGAAGATCTCTTATGAAAAATACGTATATTATATGCTGAACAAACCTCAGGGTGTGGTATCTGCTACAAAGGACAATACATGCCGTACTGTGCTGTCCCTGATCACGGACAGTACCAAAAAGGATCTCTTTCCGGTGGGCAGGCTTGACAAGGATACGGAGGGATTGCTGCTGATCACCAATGACGGGGCATTATCCCATGAACTGCTGGCACCGGGAAAGCATGTGTGGAAGACATATTTTGTCCGGGTTATGGGTACATTAGAGGATAATGAGGTGGAATGTCTGGAAAACGGAGTGGATATCGGAGAGGATAAGCTGACGCGGCAGGCAAGGGTACGGCGTCTAAAGACAGGAGAGCTTGATATAACTCTGCAGGATCCGGGAGAGGACGAGTCCTGTCTGGAGCTTTCCATCTGTGAAGGCAGATTTCATCAGGTCAAAAGGATGATGGCAGCAGTGGGACACCCTGTGCTTTATCTGAAACGTCTGAGCATGGGAACTTTGGAGCTTGATCCGGGTCTGGCACCGGGAGAATACCGAAGGCTTACACAGGAGGAGATCACGTCACTGAAAAGCAGGTAAAAGAATCTTGCCGGAAAATGAGAGAGAAAGACGTTGTGACTTGATACATTCATAGAGGAGTGAATGCATATGAACAAAAAAAGGTGTACGAAAAAATGGACAGTGGCAAAAAAAAGACGACAGAGTATGACGGCTTCAGGCAGCAGGTACCGTGCAGACAAAACAGAGCGCCCGGGCAGTATTCACCGCAAATATTTTGTGATCTCCTCGGCGCAGGATGGGATGCCGTTAGAGGGGATGCTGATGATCCCGTCTCATCCGAGAGCTGTGCTGCAGATTGCCCATGGTATGTGTGAACATAAGGAGAGATATCTGCCATTTATGAGATATATGGCAGAGAGAGGTTATCTCTGTGTGATCCATGACCACCGGGGGCATGGCGCAAGCCGCAGGGAGGCAGTGTCTGTCGATGCGGATAAGGTGCTGGGAAAGAAGCAGGATATTCCGGCAGGTCTTGGATATTTTGGCAAGGACGGCGGAAGATTTCTGGTGAGAGATCTGCACCAGATCACCCGGATCATCAAGAAGCAATATCCGGGGCTGCCATATTTTATGATGGGACACAGTATGGGATCGCTGGCAGTACGTTGTTATCTGAAAAAGTATGACCGGGAGTTAAATGGACTGATCGTCTGTGGCTGCCCCGGCAAAAATCCAATGGCATCTCTTGGTTCTGTATTGATACAGATGCTACAGAAAATGAAGGATCCCCACAGCAGGAGCATATTAGCAGATGGAATCTTTGCCAATATGTTTGACCGTCCGTTCCGGGCAGAAAAGCTGATCCATGCCTGGATCTGTTCTGACCATACAGTGGTGGAGAAGTACAATAAAGATCCCCTCTGCAACTTTACCTTTACGCTCAATGGATACGAGTCCCTGTTATGGCTCATGAGAAACACCTATGACAGAAAGGGCTGGGAGGTACACAATTCCAAGTTGCCGATCCTTTTTGTATCGGGAGAGGATGATCCGTGTCTCGGAGGCCGGAAAAAGCTTTTGCAGGCGGTACGGCATTTGAAGGGGCGTGGCTATGATCATGTGTCCTTCCGGATGTATCAGGGGATGCGTCATGAGATCCTGAATGAAAAGGGACGTTTCCGGGTGTATCACGATATTGCGTATTTCTTACGAAGATCGGAGAGACATTGATCTACAATAAAACCACAAAAAAACCTTGAAAATACCAAATTTTCAAGGTTTTTTATAAGCTGAAAATCGGACTCGAACCGACGACCCCTTCATTACGAGTGAAGTGCTCTACCAACTGAGCTATTTCAGCACTGCACACTATTTTATCGTATTCGATGGAAAAAATCAAGTCCTTTTTTCTTATAGAGAAATGGTCTATAGTAATAAGGTATGGTTATTGGAAAGTATCACGCAGGAGTCTGCGGAATGGAGACGATAATGAAGAATCAGATTGAATTTTATGGCACCCTGGGGAGTGCCTGTGAGAGCGAGAAAACGCTGGAAGAAATGTTTCGTACCGGTATGACGGGAGTGCGGGTCAATCTTTCCCATCAGGATCTGGATGACAGAGAGGAATGGCTGAAGAATATGCGCCAGGCTGCAAAGCGGTGTGATATCAAGCCGGAGCTTTTAGTGGATCTGCAGGGACCGGAGCTTCGGATCGGTAAGCTCAAGAAACCGATCATCCTTGAGGAGGGCAAAAAGATCATTCTCGGGAAGGGTGGTATTAAGCTGTCCAAACAGATCAGGACTTCACTGGAAAAGGGACAGGAAATCCTGATAGATGATGGTAAGCTTCTGTTGAAGGTTAAAAAAGCAAAAGAAAATTATGCGGAATGTATTGTGGTACGCGGCGGTGTACTGAAATCCAAGAAGAGTATCACGATCCCGGGGCTGGAACTGGAGCTGCCGACTCTGACCAAGGCGGATATGGCCAATATCCACAATGCACAGGAGGCCGGTGTGACCGGAGTGATGCTTCCTTTTGTACGTGGTGCGCAGGATGTGATCAATCTGAGAAAGACGCTGCAGGCAGAAGGCGTGGGAGATATCCGGATCTTTGCCAAGATTGAGAATCTGGCGGGCTACGAGGCGATTGATGAAATTATTCCGGAGAGTGATATGATCGTGATCGCCAGAGGAGATCTGGGGATGGCGGTTCCTCTCTGGGAACTCCCGGCGATCCAGAAAGATATCAGTGAAAGATGCAAAAAGGCAGGTAAGCCGTTTATGGTAGTGACACAGCTTCTTCATTCTATGGAGGAAGCAATGGTGCCAACCAGAGCGGAGGTGTCGGATATTTACAATGCGGTGTTAGACGGTGCGGATGCATTGATGCTCACGGGAGAGACAGCGGCAGGAAATTATCCGGGCATTGCGATGGGATACCTGGTACAGACAGCAAAACAGGCATTACAGCACAGAAAATAAGATTCGGTGGGAGTGATCTGCAAATGACAGGTTCTTTGTATGTGTTGCTGCGCAGATCACAATAGTGTTTTTGAAAGGCTGGTTTTTGTATGGCAGGATCGGTAGAACATCTGGCAGTGACCATAGAATTGCTTCATATAGATAAGGAGTCCGGCAGCGGATTTTTGCAGTTGAAGGATCCGGTACATTTTGCATTGGGCAATCTGGCACCGGATGGGATCATGTCCCGAAAAGGGTATACACGTCCCATGAAGATGCATACGCACTTTCGGGACGATATACCGGACTGGGAGTTTACGGCACCGTTGAACCAGCAGCTTTTTCATGAGAGGCTCCGGCAGTTTTCAGGGGAGATGTTGTCAGATACATCTCTGGACCGGGATTTATATCTTGGTTATATTACGCATATTTTGACAGATGAGATCTTTATGAAAACAGTGCGGCCCGAGTTTATGTCAGAAATTGCCGTGTTGGGACTTACCGACCGGGATGCACAGACTTTTGAACATTTTACTTACGATGTCAATCAGATTGATTTTCGTCTGGGCAGAGAGTATCCGGGGATGGATGAGATGAGGGCATGTCTGCTTTGTGAGGATATCTGCAGCATCCGGGAGATGAAGCTTGTTTCAAAGACGGAGCATCCGGAAAATGAAACGTATCATATACAGACAGGAGCGGATGATTTTCAGAAAACAGCCTGCGATATGATCACATCGCAGGAGCTGGCAGATAGCAGAGAATGGGTCCGCAATTTCTTTTTTGATCAGGCTCCGATGCCGGAACAGCCGGTATATTACACTTATGAAAGGGCGCTGAGGTTTATAAAAGAGGCAGCATTGTTCATAAAAGATCATTTACCGGAATATATTTGATCTAAGTGAGAAAATACCGGACAGAAATTACATAGTGTATAGATTTCGTTTATACATGATCATATAAGCATTGGAGCAGATATAACAGAAGGAAAACAGATGGCACAGCAAAGAAGGAAAAGACAGTTAAGGTTCACGGGAAGAAAAACAAATAAACAGAAAACAAGGCGCCGGCTATGGCTTTTACTTACATTGTCGGTGCTCTTTTTGATGTGCATTATTTTTGATTGTCACAGGAAAGGTCTGTTTCAGAGGGAGTGGAAGGAGCTTACACATCAGCAGCCGCAAACCGGGAAGAAATCCGGGAAAAAAGATACGGAAAAGATAAGGGTGCTTCTGACCAATGATGCAATGAACAGCATCTATCATGACTCAGTCCGGATCAGCGGTACCAGAGAGTTTATGGTATGTAAGAACGGAAAGAAAAAACATTATGCCGGTGGAACTTCCATTGAATTTTCTTTCCATGAACAAAACCGGGTAAAAAACGAAGTAAAAATAACCTGTCCCCGGGGAAGGATCAAGGTGGAATCCATCACAAGATCCGGCAAAAATCCTGTGTATCGGGGAAGCTTGAAACTCGTCAGGAAAAAACAGGGGCTGCTTCTAGTCAATACATTAACACTACGGGAATATTTATATGGTGTTGTGCCAAGTGAAATGCCATCCTCTTATCCTATGGAGGCGTTAAAGGCGCAGGCGGTATGTGCCCGTTCCTTTGCATGGAGGCAGATGCGTTCCGGCAGTTATAAGGAATATGGAGCTGATGTGGATGATACAACAGCTTTTCAGGTGTATCATATGACGGAGGAGGACGCCCGGACCAGAAAGGCAGTCAGGAGTACTGCCGGTAAAATGGTATATTCAGGAGATCAGGTGATCACCACATATTACTATTCTACATCCTGGGGATATAGTGCCTCAGAGCAGGAGGCGTGGGGTGG
>CAKRHL010000151.1 GCA_934338765.1 uncultured Lachnospiraceae bacterium
AACCGGCACATAATATCCGTAATAGATCGTTCCATCCACGGAAATGTTATCACTGAAATATTCTTTACCCTGCTCCAGCACTCTTTTCTTGATCTTATCTCCCGCCGGACTGCCTAACAGCCGGTTGCCGTCCTTATCCTTTGCCGATGTCATAATGCGGTCGGAACCGTAAAAGAAAGTCACATCCATACCGGACTCCTCTTTGATGGTATCTACCAAGGTCTCCGACTGTGAAATATTATAACTTCCCTTCCAGATAGCACCGTTCTCTGCCTTGAGATACGAACCTGCATTCTGGTCATAAGCTGCCTGAGTGGCCACGGCCGTTCCCTTCAGGGACTCCTCTACCTTACTGATAATGGAACCCTTCACGATCGTCGCCGCAATAATGATAATACTTGCCCCCAGCAAAAAAAGGGGTAAGATTGCGCTTAAAATTATCTTTTTTCTTAAAGTAAATTTCATACAAAACCTCCATTCCTGTCTCACTGGATTCCTTTATTTCAATACAACAACATTGCGGTAATACCAGTTGATCTTCCCTGTGATCGTTGCATCGTCCAGCGTCTTTCCTTTTTTACCGATCTTTTTCCCTGTATTGGTCACAAGAACACCATCAAATACATTGTTATCTCCACTAAGGATCTCTGCTGTGGCTTCATCCACCTTCTGCTGTGTGCCCTCTGCCGCAAAGGATGCCAGATCAGTAATGCTTACCAGCCCCTCAGCCATGCCGCCATAATAGTTGCTTCCATCCCAGGTACCATCAATGATACTCTTTACCGCTGAGGTATAATATGCACTCCAGTTCCATATGACACTGGTCAGGCAGGAATCCGGCGTCTCCTTACTCATATCAGAGTTGTAACCGATACCATATACCCCCTTCTCCTGTGCCAGAGTCTGAGGATACGGGGTATCACAGTGCTGTGTCATCACATCACACCCCATTTTAAGCAGACGTTCGGAGGCTTTCTTCTCCTTTTTCTCATCATACCAGCTATTGGTTATATCCACATAGATCTTCGCCTTCGGATTGACAGACTCCACACCGATAGCAAAGGCATCGATGCCTCCGGTCACCTCAGAATTGGAGGAATCCTGTGCTGCCACGTAGCCAATCTTGTTGTCCTTTGTATTCATGCCTGCCACAATGCCACTGAGATATCTCGCCTGATATATCCTACCAAAGTAGTTGTTAAAATTCTTGCCATTGGACATATAGCCGGTTCCATGGGAAAAATACACATCCGGATACTTCTCTGCCATATCAGCCGTCACCCGCATATACCCCCAGCTTGTGGTAAATATGATATTGCAGCCGTCTGAAACACACTCTTCAATCGCCTTCTCAGTAGCCTTTTCATCAGAGTCATCCACGATCTTGCGCTCAATCTGGTCATCAGACAACAGCAGGTTCTCCTGCATCCCCTTCACACCCAGATCATGGGTATAGGAATAACCACTTCCCTCTGCCGGATCCGAAAGATACAATACACCAACCTTGATATCCTCCTTTGCAATCCCACCGGAACCACCCTTCTCTGCGGTATCATCCTCATACCCCTTATTGGTTGCATAATCATCCGGTGTCCCTGCCTTGCCTGTACCGCATCCGGTCAGAAGAAGCGCAGTTGATAATAAAAGTGCTGCTTTTTTCCATATTCTCTTTTTTCTCATACATTTTCTCCTTTAACTATTCCGTTCCTATGTATACCCACCAGATCATTTGATCGATCTACAGATAATCCTTTCCATGAGACTTATGATACCATATTTTTAGTTATTCGTCATTATTTCTTGTCATATTTTTTATAAACCGACAATTTTTTGCACCAGTGTGAAATGCGTATATCCGTGAAACTCAGGATGTCAGATCACTCTGAAAACGTGATAAATGCTCGTATGGAAGGATCAGCCTGCCCCGGTACAATCCACAGCCATCATTGATCAGACTGTTATTCACCGCCGAAAACATATTAACATCCAGCTTTGCAAGCTCCAGCTCCTGCAAACGCATCCCTCTTTCATAAGCTTCATCAAAGCATCTGCATTCTCCCACCGGGATCGCATCTCTTCTGGCGCGCTCATTTTCCTGCCGTTTCTCATAACCAAGATGATTTGCCGGTCCGATCTCCGCATTGTCATCCATCGCCTTTGTCCGAAGCTGGACCTCCATATAGCATTTCGCTGTGTCATCATAAAATGTAATATGCAGAGAACGATACCCGTATTCCCCTTCATTTGATATATAATCCCGATAATACGGCCGGACATTCTCCTGCAGCATATGGGAACTGCTTGCCCTCACACCCTTTGCAGATTCCACCCGGAAGCCTCTCTGCTCCATAAAGTAAGGCAAAGCATTGGCAATCTCATAAAGATACCGCAATTCTTCCTGTTCCCTGTCCTGCCCCTCCTTCAGGTGACATTGCGGCAAAGAGATCACAACCCGGTAAGCGATCAGATCCCGGAAGCAGTCCAGCCGCTTTTTGATCTCATCCATCGACGGAAATTGATGATATTGTTCATAATAATCATAGATATACTCCACAATATATCCGTTAAATTTCTCCTCGGCCCGGATCAGTGACTTGATCCTTCCCTTAAAAGTAAAGGCAAGGAACGGATATTCCTTTGCCATGTACATATAAAACTCCCGGATCTTCTGAGACTGTGCCGTCAGGAAATCATTGTGTTCCAGCATGTCCATAATCTGGGACAGAAATGCACAGTGAAGCAGATCCACCTCATTTTGGCTTTCCTGTGCCTCCCGCTCCAGATCACTGCTGTATTTCTGCAATATCCGAAGTACCGTATCTCCCGAATATAAATAATCGTTCAAAGCTATCATTTGTCCTCTTCCGCCCTCTCCTGTTGGTTTTATCCACTTACCGGATCCTCTTCTGAAAATCCCTTACAACGCCATTTTATAGATCTGGTACATGTCCTCCTGATCCAGCTTCTTAATACAGCCAATTGTCCGGTTTCCAAAATGACTGCACTTTTCTGCCAGGCTGCGAAGCTGTTCCTCGGTCGGGTTGATTCCCAATTCAGAAAGGCTCGTTGGCATTTCCACCTGATGATAAAACTCTTCCATGGCACGGATTCCCCGAAGTGCTGTCTCTGTATCGTCATTTCCTTTCTCCTGTCCCATTACACGGACAGCAAACTGTGCAAATCTGCCCGGATTGCCCTCCAAGACATATCTCGCCCAACTTCCCCAGACAGCTGCAAGTCCGGCACCATGCGCCACATCAAACATACCGCCAAGCTCATGCTCCAGCTGATGACTTGCCCAGTCTCCGCCTGCCGTTCCACATCCGGTGAGACCATTGTGAGAAAGACTTCCTGCCCACATTACCTCAGCTCTTGCTTTATAATTATCCGGCTCTTTCATGAGGATCAGCGCATTCTCCATAACGGTCCGGATCAGATGCTCACTGAATCCATCCGTAAGCTCCAGATTTTCCTCCTGATTGAAATAACGCTCCATGGTATGCATCATAATATCCACACATCCACTGGCTGTCTGATATTTCGGAAGGGTCATGGTAAGCTCCGGATCCATCACTGCAAATCTGGCACGGCAGCAGTCATTTCCATAGCCGCGCTTCAGCCATCCATCCTCATTGGTGATCACAGAGGAATTGCTCATCTCCGATCCGGCAGCCGCAATGGTCAGTACCACACCGATCGGCAGACAGCCTGTCGCAGCCCGTTTTCTCTCATAAAAATCCCATACATCTCCCTCGTTTGCCACGCCGTATCCTATCGCCTTGCCGGAATCAATGACGCTTCCGCCACCAACAGCAAGTATGAAATCTACCTTCTCCTTTTTGCAAAGCTCAATGCCCTGATATACAAGGGACAGCCTTGGATTCGGCACAACACCTCCCAGTGACACAAAAGGGATCCCTGCCTGCTCCAGTGACTGATAAACACGATCCAGCAGACCGCTTTTTTTCACACTTCCGCTTCCATAATGAACCAATACCTTGGTACAGCCCTGCTCTTTCACAAGCTCTCCCACCTGATCCTCTGTTCCTTCTCCAAAAACCACCTTTGTCGGTGCATAATAATCAAAATTTGTCATTTCTATCTCTGCCTTTCTAATATTGGTTTTCTTTTTGTTCAGTATTTTTCGCCTCACAGACGCACTATTTATCCTTGTATTTTATCATTGCTCTAATGTCTGGTCAATTATCCTCTCTTTGATCTCCTGTCCTATGATCTCTGACTGTGCTCCCGTTTTTTCTGCTCCCGGAACGTGATCATCATTTCTCTGGTGAGACTTAAGCCTTCCGGGTCATCCGGAATATTCCGGTAATTCACCCATTCCGCCAGAGAAAGCTCTGTTTGATCCAGATGGATTTCTTCTTCCTGTGCCAGATCACAGAAATATCCCAGCAAAAGATTACTGTCATACCCCCAGGGCTGGCTTTTGTAATAACGGATATTTTTCACAGAAAGACCAACTTCCTCCATGACTTCCCGCTCCACCGTCTGCTCCGCTGTCTCTCCAATTTCCGTAAAGCCTGCGATCAACGCATATTTCTTGTACTCTCTGTCCGCATATTTGGTCATCAGGATACGGTCTCCATCTATCACCCCCACGATCACTGCCGGTGCAATTTTAGGAAATACCATATTGCCACAATCCGGACATTTCATCATCCGCAGATTTTCATCATGTACCATTTTGTGGGCACATCTTCCACAGTACCGGTTATCCCGATACCATCCATACAAATGCCACCCTGTTGCCACGGCCAAAACATTTTCCTTCGGATGAAGCCTGCGAGTCTCAAACATTCTATGGTATTCATATCCATCAATCATATCCTCTGCAATATCCATCAAAAAATAGTCTTGTGTCTCCACCGAAAATAAATATATATATTCCGAAAGACTTTGACCTTTCCGGGTTTGAAAAAATGTTTTTATCCTGCCAAAAGAAATAAACTGTATCTCCCCCTCCTTTTCCTGATAAAAAGCCTTTCCATCACGAAAGCTCAATATCCTGCTGTCCGTTGACGGCTCCTTATGTGCAAATTCATTATGAATTTTTTTTGGTAATATATCCTGTATCATGAGTTTTCTCCTGCTTTAAACGTATTTCTTCTTTGCATTTCTATTTTATAACACACTTTCTGCGAATACAACTATAATCCCTTTCCTATACTTTCTCTTTTTGGGCTTGATTATTTTATTTAGTATGTTAAACTACTCTATGCTTCTATAAATCAAATAACCTGAAAGGAATTTACAAAATGATCAATCCGGCTATGCTATTTCGCTTGAAAAGTGCATGGAGTAATTTTACAGCTTCGCATCCAAAGTTTCCGATGTTTCTGCAGGCAGCAGGTAAGAATAATGTCCTGCGTGAGGGAACTATTCTGGAGATCAATATTACGACTCCGGAAGGTCAGAATATCTCGACCAACCTTAAAATAACCCCTGATGACCTGCAGCTGATCGAAGAATTAAAAAATATGACCGGATAGCATACCGCTATCCGGTCATATTTTTTATCCTCATTCATCTTCGGACTTATCGATAACATTTCTTGCAGGCTCTGTATCCCCGCCTTTTTGCAGCTTTCTTTGTCAGTTTATTGACACGTCCGCGCATCCTGCTACAATTTTTATTCGTATGATAACACTCTCCATTCC
>CAKRHL010000152.1 GCA_934338765.1 uncultured Lachnospiraceae bacterium
ATCATCCGGCAGATATGCCGTTGCCATGCGGACATACTGACCATTATTGACATGATGATTTGTGTCCAGATGATACTCCTGTACCTGAAAACCTTTTTGCTGCTGTCCCCCTTCCTTGGGAACAGCAATCTTACGTGAAACCTTTTCCATAGGAAGAGGCCCCTCGATTCCATAAAGCTCAATATCCTCCGGCTGCACCATACATGGTCTGCCCTTTTTCATATCCAGAAGACTCCATATGGAATATGCCTTCACTACCATATCCCCCTCTTCATCGTGGATCATAAAATTACGATAACCGAACATCTTCTCGCTGCCGCATGCCTGTGTGGTGATCCGGATCTGTTCCCCCAGCTTCGGATAGCGGTCTACCACGATCTGCCAGAAATTTAATACCCACATCCGCTCCCTGCTGTAAGTGGTCTCCATCCCTACTCCCAGCTTTTCCGACTCGAAGCAGGTACAGTCCTGCAGATAATTCACAATCCCATCCAGACTCAGTCTGCCATTTTCTGCCAGTTCACTATATCTTACTCTGCTTTCAAATGAATACATATTCTTCCTCTTTTCTAAACAATTTGCTGCGCATTTAAGCAGTTTGTAAAGAAAAAAGGAGCCTCCATACTCTGGAAACTCCTTTCTACTGCAAATTTACTGAAATAATAAATTATTTAACCAGCTCTTTAACCTTTGCAGCTTTACCTACTCTGTCACGAAGATAGAACAGTTTCGCACGTCTAGCTTTACCTCTACGTACAACTTCGATCTTATCGATGATCGGAGAATGAAGCGGCCAGGTCTTCTCAACACCAACACCGTTAGAGAACTTTCTAACTGTGAATGTCTCTCTTGCGCCACCGTTCTGTCTCTTCAGTACGGTTCCCTCATACACCTGGATACGCTCACGGCTACCCTCGATAACCTTTGCATAAACCTTTACAGTATCTCCGACACGGAAATCTGCAACTTCCTTCAACTGTGCATCTTCAATTGCCTTAATAATATCGTTCATGATGTGACCTCCTTTTATTTTCGACATTCTTAATACTTATGTGCTTTCCGCAACCGTAACAGAGGAATATCTCTACTCACAACCTCACTATCATATCATAAGATTTCAGCCAATACAAGCCCTAAATTCAAAAAAATTGGTAACTTTCTTATTCTGCCTGAAACAGCTCCACCAGCTCTTCCATGGACAACTGGTTGACAAAGACCTCGCCTGCCTCAATGACATTCTCAGACAAAAGCTTTTTGCGTGTCTGAAGGGCATCAATCTTCTCCTCGATGGAATCCTTCATGATCAGCTTGATCACCTGCACCTTCTTTTTCTGTCCAATACGGTAAGCACGGTCCGTTGCCTGCTCTTCCACAGCCGGATTCCACCATGGATCAAAGTGGATCACAGTATCCGCTCCGGTAAGATTCAGACCGGTTCCCCCTGCCTTTAAGGAGATCAGGAATACTTTTACCTTACCCTGATTGAAACTTTTTACATATTCCTTTCGCTGCTCCGGCTTCGTGGCACCGGCCAGATAATGATAATCAATCCCCTCCTCCTCAAGCTCCCCTGCAATGATATTGAGCATGGAAGTAAACTGGGAAAAGATGATCACGCTGTGACCTCCATCCAATATACCCGGCAGCTGCTCCATAAGCAGATCCAGCTTGCCACTGCCGCCGTGATAATTCTCGATAAAGGTTCCCGGATGACAGCATATCTGGCGCAGTCTCGTGAGTGCCGCCAGCACCTGCATACGGCCTCCGACAGCTTCGATCCCCTCTGCTCCCTTCATCTCTTCCTGTATCCTTGACAGATAAGATAAATAAATCTTCTTTTGCTTTGATGTCATCTCTGCCATTCGTTTTGTCTCAATCTTATCCGGCAGCTCTTTGAGTACTTCTTTTTTCATTCGACGCAGGACAAACGGCTGTATCCTTGTTCGCAGCTCCTTCATCTTATTCTGGTCATGCTCCTTGAGGATCGGCTTCTCATATGCGTCCGCAAAACGGGAATATTTCATAAAAAATCCCGGCATGATAAAGTCAAAGATGGACCACAGCTCCGACAGGGCATTTTCAATCGGCGTACCGGTCAGTGCAAACCGGTGATCTGCCGGAATACTTTTGACCGCCTTTGCCCCCAGCGAAGACGGATTCTTGATAAACTGCGCCTCATCCAGAAAGATATGGTCATATTTCTGTTTCTGATAACTCTCTGTATCCTTCCGGATCAAAGGATATGTGGTGATCCACACATCATATTCTCCATCCTGCCCGGAGATCAGCGCCTCCCTCTCCTCCGGCGTTCCCTGTACGATGCAGGTCCTGATGGACGGAGCAAACTTCTGAAACTCATCCTGCCAGTTATAAGCCAGTGACGTAGGACATACGATCAATGTCTTTTGTCCCGGAAAAGAACAGATATAGACAATCGCCTGCAGGGTCTTTCCAAGTCCCATATCATCTGCCAGAATCCCACCCATGCCATAATGCGCCAGTGTTTTGAGCCATTGAAAACCTACCACCTGATAGGGTCTCAGGGATGCGGTAACGGTCTCAGGGATCTCCCACTGCATCTGCTCCGGATGCTTCAGATCCTGAAGCAGCATTTCATAGGATTCCTGCCTCTGCAGCCGGCTTCCCCGTGGAAGCATCCGCTCCAGAAACATTGCCGTACTCTTATGAAATGTCATCTTGCTTCCATGGAATTCCTGATCATTCTCCAGCATCCAGCGCAGGGAATGAAGCTGGGAATCTTCTCCGGTCAGATCAATAAAGGAGCCATCCTTTAACCGGAAATATTTTCTTTTGAGCTGTACCGAGCGGAAAAACGCCTCTAACTCCTCTCTTGGTATCTGCGCATATCCCAGATCTATCTCCAGCAGATTAATATCTGTATCTAATCGTATGTTGGCAGACATGGTTCCCATTTTACGGATGCCGTGGCTTTTGTACTCCTTGGAATAAAACACCTTAAAATGATCCGTCAGCTCCGTGATCCGGTCTGTCATCAGCTCAAAGATATCATTCTCATTTTTTAACAGGAACGTATCTCCCTGCACCTGGAAATTCAGACCATAGAGAATGCTCAGCAGACGTTCCTCCTCCTCTTTGTCCCGGACCAGGATAATATCTCCCTCCGGAAACTCCTCCCGCAGAGGATTCACACGGTACTTGCCGTAACTAAACTCCAGTCTGGCAGAAACATAATATTTCTTGCGCATCTGACTGACATCCAGATAAAGCTCCGGCTGCAGTGCCTCCACAATATAGCTTTCCCGAAGCTCCTCCGGCACCTGCACCTGCATGGACTTTTTAATAACCGGCAGCACCTTCTCGATAAAACGCTTTTTATTCTCTCCACGAAACTCGATCTGCCGCTCCTTCGACTGAAACAGGCTGGAATAAAACGGCAGAAGGTTACAGATATAATCTCTCTCCGGCAGATAAATATCGTTTTTATAGTACAGGATCGAACCATCCTGTGAAAGCGCATGCAAAGGCTCTTCCCCCTCCTGTGCAAGGGTCAGCTCCTCTCCGTCCATCTGCATATCAAGAGAAAGCTCCGGACAGCCCTCTACGATCTGCGCCGTTCCCATTTCTTTTCCAAACAGATTGAGCTGGCAGTCCAGTCCCTTTGCCAGATGCAGAAGCTTCACCAGCATATTCTGGGAAAGCACCATCTCCTGACGACTGAACAGATTGGAATAATATGTTTTGCCAAGAGTTTCCTGGATCTCGTAAATCTCCGTGAGATACGACATGACACCGGCAGAAGCCTCGTCAAAAGCACACTCTCCCGGGATAAAATAAAACTGCTTTCCAAGACGGATGTCCCGCTCTTCATAATAATCTGCAATAAACTTCTTGGTATTGGTTACCTTATACATCTTCTCAGAGCCCGCATACAGGCTGAGATATGCCTTGGCATTCTGTTGTTTGAGCAGTGCCGGTATCGTGATCCGCAGTCCCAGATGATAATAAGTAGGACTTAAACGGCGAAATTCCCTTTTCTGAAAATATTCAATGATCTGGTATGCCGTTTTATCCTTCTGATCCAGATTGTCCCGCACATTTTCTCTCTGCTGGTAATCTGCAATAAACAGCAGAGTTGCCACAACGTGCTTGCAGGCCCCCTTCTGCTTTACATGAGAAGGGCAGTTGCAGGTATAAAGCCATTCTCCCTCCTCGGAAACCTGTATCGTGACCACATACTGATTCCCCCCATGTACCACACTGCGATACTGACCGGCATTTTCATTCCATGTCACATCGCTTACAGCGTGAGCTGCATAATAACGCATTCCACGATAATATACCGTCTCCGAGGACGCCATACGACGGATTGCCTCCCGTGTGATTCTTTGCATTCACGAAACCTCTTTTCTTTATAAACAAACGACTTTTGCAAATACCCTGTATCGATCCATTACACGTCAAACTCATCCTCCAGCAGATGAAGCTTATCTGCCACAATGGACATCTTTCTTCCAAATGGGAACTCGTATAACTCCTCCCTTGTAAGTCCCCTCATCTTCAGGACAAGAACAAAATATACGCATACCGCTGCCACAAGAGCCGGCAGCAGAGAGATCACATTACTCTTTGTCAGCACATGGAACAGCCGGAATACAACAAATGTTACAACACCCATGATCACAGAAGACAGGAATGGTACACAGAAGCATTTGGTGACCTCCTGTTTAAATCCCAGATAGGCACTGACCGAATAGCCGTTCAACACACATACCAGCAACGGATATGTGACATTGCCGATCACCAGCGCATATACGCCAAGACCGGTAAAACGCATCAGGATCCATACCAGAATGATATGCACGATCAGTGAGATCAATGAATGGATCACCGGGAGACGCATCTGATCAATACTCTGTAATACACCGCTCGTAACCGTTGACAACGCATAAAAGATAATACAGCTGGATCCAATGATCATCATCATGGAACCCATATGATAATCCATAGACGGGTAAATAGAGTGAATGATCGGCACTGCCAGTACTGCCATACCAACAGCAGAAGGAAATGCAATGATCATATTAAACTTAACTGCGAGATTGACCTTACGATGTACCGCATGCTTGTCCTTTCCTATATAGGAAGCCACAAGACTCGGAACCATCGAAGATGCAATGGCCGTAGATACTGCGATCGGTACACTGACCAATGTACGATACTGGGTACTGTAAATACCCTGCCAGCTGCTGATCTGTGTACCACTGATGCCCCGGCCCGGCAGCACCCAGTTGATCAGCGATACGTCAATGATACCGCTAAGCTGATATACTGTCTGGCTCAAAATAATAGGGATCGCCGTCCAAAGGATCAGCTTGTACGTATCCCCCAGAGACATTGCCTCTGATACCCGGTCTCTTCTCTGCTGTTTCTTCATGACCGGCCGGTACACCAGATAAATAAAAACCAAAAAGATCAGCGCCATCAATGCACCCATACTGGTACCAAGGGTACCGCCGGCTGCTCCCCATGCGGAGAATTTTGCAGAAGCACTGTGGGCACGCATCATGAAAAATGCAGCGGACACACTGACGATTGCATTGACGATCTGCTCAAAGATCTGCGAAATAGCTGTTGGCATCATGGTTTTTCTACCCTGGAAAAGACCCCTGAGG
>CAKRHL010000153.1 GCA_934338765.1 uncultured Lachnospiraceae bacterium
CATCTGGACGAGGTGCTTCAGGAGTTTGATCAGGTGATCGGTCTGGACCGGTTAAAGGCGGTTCATCTCAATGACAGCATGAACCCGCTGGAGGCCCACAAGGATCGTCATGAGAAGATTGGCGAGGGTCATCTGGGGATCGAGGCGATCACCCGGATCATCAATCATCCGGTGCTGAGAGAGCTGCCGTTTATTCTGGAGACACCAAACGACGATGACGGTTATCGCCGGGAGATCGCCCTGCTGCGCAAGTTGTGGGGAGAGACACCTGCCGGAGCATGATAAAGAATTTTAATAAATTTGTAATTTATGATACCCATGGGATATGTTATTCTATATAGAGACAGATTCCATGGGTGTTTTTGCATTGGATTTTCTGAAAACATAAATGAGCATGGACATGATCGCAGACAGATCAGAGGTTATGGTCCGGAGGGGGAGATGAAAATGAGCGAAAATAAAGCAACGATCCTGGTGGCAGACGATGATCCGGACATTGCAGAGCTGGTGGAGATCCATCTGGCGGGAGAGGGCTTTCGTGTATTTAAGGCGTATGATGGGGCGGAAGCATTACAGGTATTTGGCAGGGAGAAAATTGATCTGGTCATTTTAGATATCATGATGCCGGGTGTTGACGGGATACAGGTTTGTGAACGGATCCGGGAGTTTAGTACCATTCCGGTGATCATGCTGAGCGCCCGGGATTCCGAGAAAGATAAAGTGACCGGTCTGGAGATCGGGGCGGACGATTATGTGACAAAACCGTTTCAGACAGGAGAACTGGCGGCAAGAGTTAAGTCACAGCTGAGGCGTTATCAAAGATTTGGCGCACAGGATCCGGCAGAGAAAACCGATGAAATACAGCTGGAGGATATTTATATTGACAAGAAGACGCACTCCGTGAAGGCTTTTGGCAATCCGGTCCGGCTGACTCATCTGGAGTTTGAGATACTTTACCTGCTGGCATCCCATCCGGGCAAGGTGTTTAGTACGGATGAGATATTCGAAACCGTCTGGAAGGAAAAAAGCTTTGATATGAGCAATACCGTGATGGTTCATATCAGACGTCTGAGGGAGAAGCTGGAGGGAAAACAGAGAAAGGCTCAGATCATTAAGACGGTCTGGGGAGTGGGGTATAAAATTGAGGCTTGATCATTGGAAAAGTCTGCGGATCAAACTGGTCTGGTATGGGACGGCCAGCCTGATCCTTGCGGCGGCCACAGAGGGCATACTGGCAAGTTTGTTGTATCTGGTGTCTACGGTTCTGGGAGTATCCGGCCGGGATTCCGTCTATAACTACCCTTCGGCGCTTTCAGAACGTGCGGAGGGGCAGTTGGCAGGGAGGGGCTCTGATGTGAAGCGGACACTGCTTCGCATGCTTGAAAATGTAGGCAATGATACATTGTATACGATTGTTGTTGTAGCGGTGGCGGTTGGCCTGCTTCTGTTTATATTATATTTTCTTCTTTTAACAAGAAAAGTAACGAGTGATCTGTCGGATATTGCAGATGGGATCAGTTCCATGACCCGTGAAAGCGGCGTGGACAGTCTGCCGGTGGAAAGACAGGATGAGATTGGAGAGATCGCACGGTCCGTCAATCAGATGACCGGGGAGATGTCAAGACTGATGGAGTCTGAACGGGAGGCACTGCAGTCCAATAAGGAGATGATTGCCTGTCTGGCACATGATCTGAGAACACCCCTGACGTCGCTGAGCGGCTATCTCAATCTTTTGATGGATACAGACAAATACAATGCAGAGCAGAGGCAGCATTTTGCAGAGGTAGCGGCACAGAAGGCGGACCGGCTGGAGGGACTGATCCAGGATCTGTTTGATTATACAAAGCTTATGAGTGGGGAGATCACGCTGCATCGTCAAAGGATTGATCTGGTAAAGCTGGTGGAGCAGATGGTGGAGGAGTTTTATCCGCTTTTGGAGGAAAATAAGCTGACCTGCAGTTTCCGGACAGAATTCAGAGAGATGGAAATGGAGCTGGATCCGGATCTGATGGCAAGGGCAGTGCAAAATCTGTTAAGTAATGCAGTAAAGTATGGAAAAGATGGCAAACAGATCAATATCCTGCTGGAAAAGGGACAGGGAGTACGGCTTTCTGTGACGAATTACGGCCTGATCATACCGGAGGAAAGCCTGAACATGATATTTGAACGGTTTTACAGAGTGGAAGGTGCCAGATCACCCGGAACGGGAGGAACCGGCCTGGGACTCAATATTGCTAAGGAGATCATAACCCTTCATGGTGGAAATATTACAGTGGAGAGCAGTCTGCAGGGGACAACATTTGCGGTGGAGCTGCCATAGTGCGAGAGCCTGTGCGGTGCTTTTCTAATTTTATGCGGGCAGGGAGATTTCCCCTGAAAACAGAAATGCTGGAGGATATGCAGGCATGAGAAAATATTGGAAATATATACTAAAAGGTACATTCTGGATCATGCTGGTTCTGGTGGGAGTAACACTTTTGTACAGGCTGGAAAATGATGGCAGCCGTGAAGAAAAGTCACAAAGGGAGAACTACTTAAGCAGAAGCATGACTTTCACAAGAGGAAATATTCATGTGGATATTGAGGTGGGATTTGATAATAAAATACGAGTGGGCAGATATGTACAATTGACGGCGCAGATCAGAAATACCGGAGGCGACTTTGAAGGTATGATCCAGGCGTCGCTGGATGCGCCGGCACAAAATTATGAAAGAGATTTTGAGATATCCGGGAAAAAAAGCCAGACGATCCAAATGTATCTTCCGGCCACAAAGGATGATGACATCATAGAGGTTAAGGTGCTTCAGGGAGAGGATCAGATTCTGTATTCCGGCAAAATATGGCTGGACTCTGACGTGAATGAAGATGATATTTATGTGGGAGTCTGTTGTAAAGATTCCAACAGTATGAAATACATGGAAGGAGCCGATACCAATGTAACATATATGGCCTTAGAGGAAATACCGGTGGACATCCGCGGGCTTGACTGGCTTGACGTGCTGGTGGTAAGCAATGTGGATCTGCAGACATTACAGGAGGATCAGCTCCGGGCGATCATTAACTGGGTCCGCAGCGGAGGAACCCTTGTACTTGCCGATTCCGGGGAGGCGCGGGAGATCACACCGTTCCGCGGAAAATTATTTGAGTGGCGTAAGGTTGATGTTTCGGACATATATACAAATTTTGGTGTCAAAAAAAAGGATATCAGAAGAGTAAAGGAAAATCTTCAGAGGGAAGAAAAGGCGGCAAAGGTACAGGAAGTAAAAAAATTCCTGAGAAATAACCTGTCATACAGATTATATCAAAAGTGGAAGTCGCAGATCAATAAGTTGGAGGAATATCCGGATTGTGTCAGAGAAGACGGGGAGATATATAAGCATCTGAGAAGATCATTCACAAGCACGATGCTGGAGGAATTCCTGTCTCTTGAGTTGTCAGAGGAAGAAAAAAAAGCGGCTCTGCAGAAAATTTCAATAAAAAAGATTCATATGGAGCTGCAGGAGCTGCAGATTGATGACAGTACTGTGATATTAAAAGCAAAGGGAGGAAAGCCTGTTTTTTCTGAAAAATCGGTTGGAACAGGAAAAGTCATTATCAGTGGAGTCTCTTTACAATTGCCGTCAAGATATTGGGATGCACAGGGAAAATACATTAAAAACATTATTCTGGAGCATCGTGCCGACAGAAAAAATGTGACAGAGGGAACTGCAAAGAAAAACACAGAGGATGAAATATACAATAAGGGACTACAGATCACAAGCTGGAATAAAATGCCCAATCTAAAGCTATACCTGATCTTTCTGGCTGTATATATTATATTGATCGGCCCTGCGGCCTGCATTACTCTGAGAAACTCGAAGCATCGGATCATGATATGGTGGATCATACCCATTGGTGCCCTGGTATTTTCGATGCTTATCTATCTTACGGGAACCAGCACCAGACTGGAGGGGCAGTGTGTCAATTATCTGAATCAGATCACACTGGGAGAGAGTGGTGTGGGGATATTAAAAAGCAATTTCCGTGTTGTTCATGATGGGACGGGACAATATGATCTGTCTATAGACGGAGGTCCTTTTATGGATTACGGGACGATGATCAGAAATGTTTCCAGTGATATCGGACAGGGGATGGTCCTACGGCAGGGAGAAGGAAAAACTACGGTTTCGCTGGGAGAGATCCCTTGTTTTGAAGGAATTAATCTGTGTAGTCAGACATCTGTGCGGTTTGAAGGAGATGTCGAGGCAAATATATCGATCATAGATATGCAGCTTGTGGGAAGCATGGAAAACAAGTTTTGTGACACGCTGGAGGATTGTGTGGTCTATCACAATGGAGTTTTATATTATCTGGGAGATCTGTCAGGTAAAGAGGTGTATACGCTGGGAGGGATCGATCAGACGGAACGATATTATCCGAAGGATGATAAAAATAATTATGAACGGCTTGCACAGAAGCTGTTTGGAAGAAAGAAGAGGCATAAGGTTACGAGAGAAATGATCAAAAGACGCTGGGCACTTCTGGAGACATGTATTGAAAATGCGGATGTCGCCGACAGCTTCTTTTATGGATTTATACCGGAGGGAGAAGAGATTACAGGATGGTATGATACCCAGAAAGCAAAGCAGCAGAACATGCTTGGTGGTATCGAACAGCTTTCCGGAGTCAGATATGGAGAGACGGGTATTCTGCGGCTGATCACTGTTCGGCAGGACCCGGATCGTGAAGCCGGGGATCATCAGATCCTGCGGGGAGGTGATTGAGTATGCTCAAACTACAAAAGGTAAAGAAAAGCTATGGACGAAAGATGGTATTAGACCAGCTTGATCTGGAGGTGGAGAATGGAACGATCTTTGGAATCACCGGGGGAGCCGGAGCCGGAAAAACTACGCTGTGCCGCATGATCGCAGGATTGATCCCGGCAGATGAAGGAAAGATCATGGCCGCCGGTGAGGATATGGCACATGATCCGGAAAATACACGGAAAAAAGTGGGATATATTCCGAAAGAATTTGGACGATACAGAGATATGGATCCGAAGGAATATCTGGATTATTATGGGAGGCTGTATGGTCTCAGCGGGGAACACACCGGGGACAAGATTGAAAAGTTACTGGAAAAGGTGGGGCTTGCGGCGCAAAGACAGGAGCAGGTGGAAAAGCTGAAGCTCTGTGAAAAAAAGAGGCTGGCGCTGGCGAGATGTCTTTTGGAGGATATTGATGTGCTTGTGCTGGATGATTTTCTGGTGGATCTGGACCCCAGAGAGAGAAAGGAGATCGATCCGCTGCTGTTTCAGATCAGAGATATGGGAAAAGCCGTTTTGATCAGTTCACCCAGCTTTTCCGCATTGACGGGAGAGGAAGAAAGTCTTGGTATCCTGCAGGAGGGAAAAATCGTCGTGCAGGGATCTCTGGAGGAGATATCGGAGCAGGTCAACCGTTCTAATCCGTTGGAGCTTGTGACCGCAGAGAAAAGCACCAGGGCGATAGAGATTCTGAAAGAGGAGGGTACCGTGACCCGCATTTCTATAGATGGTCATAAAATACTGGCCGGCTTTCAGGGGACGCAGGAGGATCAGGTACGGATATTGAAATGTCTTATGGAACAGGGGGT
>CAKRHL010000154.1 GCA_934338765.1 uncultured Lachnospiraceae bacterium
ATAAAGGAAAAGAGGAAAAAATGAAATTACAGATCAATCCGTTTTTGTACCGGGAAATGAGGCGGTATGCAGGATCCCGGAAATTTTATATATGGCTGTTTATATATGAGGCTTTCCTGACGGTAGTAACAGGTGTAGGCTATCATATCGCACTTCATACGAGCTGGGATCAGATCATGAATTATTACGGTGCAGCATATGTGTATTTTATTCTGGCAGGTATTTTGGGACTGATTGTTTTACTGGTCGTCCCGTCCTTTGCTGCAGGCAGTCTGGCATCAGAATGGGAAGACCGGACCATGGAGCTTTTGCTGGCGGCTTCGGTGAAACCGTCAGAAATCGTGGTGGGCAAGCTGTTGTCGTCCGTTTGGCTGGCAATACTTTTGGTAGTGGCAGGCATGCCTTTTCTATCAGTGGCATTTATCGTTGGTGGGATTCAAAAAAGGCATTTAATCCAATTGCTTCTGCTTCTGGTCGTGGAAGCTGTTTTCATTGGCAGTATAGGGGTGAGTCTGTCAGCCGCCTGCCGAAAGGTGGATATGGCAGGGCTTCAGTCCTATGCTGCATCTATGGGACTTTTTGTGGGAACTGCGCTGGTCGCGGTTGTCGTTTATATTATTGAAAGGACATCACAGGGAGGCGGAGATATTGTGCAGAAGGGGTCTTTTGGAGGAGTAATGCTGATACTGCTATTCAATCCTCTGATCACGATGGCTTCTTTATTGACAGACCAGATGGGATACCGGAATAAATTTCAGGAGCTTCTTTGTGTGCTGGGACCGGTGCCGGAGTTTGTTATGATGCATTGGTGTCTGATCAGTATTTTGATCCAGATGATGGTTTCGCTTATATTGCTGATCCTGTCAAAACGGAAGGTAGAAAAATACTATTTATGAGTCTGTAAAATTGGGACAGGATTTTCTATTGACGGGGGATAAGACTGGGGGTAAGATAGACAGGTGATGCAAACTATGATCTGGTGGCAATCCGGTTGCCGGATCCCCGGATAGAAGAGGAGAAATATTGTGAGAAAGATAAGTGAGAGAAAAAGAGTTGTAGTAAAGGTTGGAACATCAACACTGACCCACCGTACCGGACGGTTGAATATCAGACGCGTGGAGAATCTGGTCAAGACACTGGCGGATCTGCAGAATGCAGGTCATGAGATCGTGCTGGTATCCAGCGGTGCGATCGCACTTGGGATGGGAAAGCTTGGTATGACCAAAAGACCGTCTGATACACCGGGCAAACAGGCATGCGCAGCCGTGGGACAGTGTGAGCTGATGTATATGTATGATAAATTTTTTGCAGACTATAGTATTGTGGTGGCACAGGTGCTTCTAACAAAGTATGTTCTGCTGGAGGACCGCAGACAGCATGTAGTTAATTCCATGGAGAGACTGTTATCCCAGGGTGTGATCCCGATTGTCAATGAAAATGATACCGTGGCGATCGATGAGTTGGAGCTGGAGGTTGGCGAGAATGATTCTCTGGCGGCGAATGTGGCGACGATCGCCAATGCAGATCTGCTGGTGATCATGTCCGACATTGATGGTTTGTATGATAGGGATCCCCATGTTCATGAAAATGCCAATCTGATCCCGGAGGTTGGAGAGATCACAGACGATATCCGTAGCCTCGCAGGGGGAGCCGGTTCTGCACTTGGTACCGGTGGTATGGCAACAAAGATCAAGGCCGTGGAGATTGCTCATGCGGCGGATATTGATGTGGTGCTTATGAACGGCAAAAATCCCCACAAGCTCTATGATCTTTTTGAGGATCAGCCGGTAGGGACTCTGTTTGCAAAGAATAATAATTGATGAAACGCTAAAATCCCACAAGCAGATGTGCCTGTGGGATTTGTGTTATTTATTCAGATGTTCTAAAAGCACCTTCAGCAGTGCGTCATTGTCCGACGGATTCATGAAACAGAAACGGATGTATTTGTTGTCCAAAAATGGGAATGTGGAGCAGTCACGGATCATCAGACCTTTCCTGATCGCTGCCTCAAAGAGATCCATAGATGTGACATCGTCCCGCAGAATACGCACAAGGATGAAGTTTCCGTGAGGCGGATAATATTTTACGGACGGACAGGTGTCCAGGATCCGGCAGATCCGCTCACGTTCTGATGAGATCAGATTTTTTGTATCTTCTATATATTCTTTATCCTGGAACATGATCTCTCCGGCAACTGCTGCAAGGGAATTGATCGTCCACGGATTTTTTTTGCTGTCAATCTCCTGCAGCAACTGATGATTGCCGCAGATGGCATAACCGAGGCGCAGACCCGGAGCTGCAAAAAATTTGGAAATGCCCCGGAGGATGATGATATTGTTGTAGTAGTTGGTCAGTGGTATGGAGGTGATCTGATCCGCTTTTTCTGAAAATTCTACATATGTCTCATCTACCATAACGAAGATGCCTTTTTCCTTACAGGTGTCCAGAATGATGCGCATGCTCTGGCGGTCGATCTGGGAAGAGGTAGGGTTGTTTGGATTACACAGTACAAGCAGGTCGATATCACGATCCAGAGCCTGTTTTAATTCATCGATATTTAACCGGAAGTCGTCACTTTCCTTTAACCGGAAATAATGGGAACGACCACCTTCGAGACTGAGTTCGTGTTCATATTCGGAATAAGTTGGTCCGACGATCAGAGCCTTCTTGGGATGTTTTAGCTGGATCACCAGAGAGATCAGCTCAGTAGAACCGTTGCCCACAAGAATATTGCGGTAATCTGTGCCGGTGTACTCCGCGATGCATTTGCGAAGGCTTGTATATTCTCTGTCGGGATATGTGGTGATGGCGTCAATATGCTCCATCAGTCCTTCCCGGAGCTTGTAGGAGATACCAAGAGGATTTACATTGGCGGAAAAGCTGGTAATGTCCTCTTTCTTTATACCATAAATGGCTTCTATTTTTTCAAGGTCACTTCCGTGAAAATGTTCTTTATGCTCGATCATATGATGCTGCCTCGTTTCTATAGTATATTCTGCAGATACTGCAACCACAGTATAGCATTTGTGCCGGGGGTTGTAAATGATACATTGAGTTTTGCGGGATTATCCACTATAATATGATGCAGGGATTAAAGACAGACAGCAATGTATGTCTACAGAAAGACATAAGAGGAGGTGGTCCGGATGGCAAAGAAAAAGCAATACGAGGAAAAGCAGCAGCATGGTACCGCAGAGCTGCCGGTGGGGCTGCATAAAATGAGCTATCCGGCAGGGACGGATGTGATCTTTTATCTTCATTGGCATCAGGAGTTTGAGATGCTGATGGTCACAGAAGGGGAGATTAATTTTGAGATTGAGGATCGAAAATATCTTCTGCGGGAGGGGGATGGAGTTTTTATCAATTCCAATCTGCTTCATTCGGCCAAAGCAGTGGATGGAAAGCCCTGCAGCTTCTTTGCCATAGATTTTCATTATCAGTTTTTACATGAGGACATTCACAGCCGGTTTGGGAGGAAGTATCTGAAGCCTGTACTGGATGGCAAGATCGTATTCCCGGAGTTTATATCGGTAAGATGCCCGGAACATCCCTATCGTCCGGAGTTTACGGATCCGGCCAACCGGCGGCGTATGTCAGTGCAGCCGGAGATGGAGGCACTATGGGACGATGGAGGCTGGCAGAGTCAGGTGCTTCGTCTGCTCCGGGAGCTGTATGCCTGTCCGGAGCATGACACAGAACCCTATGAATTGATGCTTCGCAGTCATATCATAGGGATCTGGGACCGCTTAAACAGACAGAGTATACGGGTATCCAGACGGGATGAGCCGGGAGAGACCGGACGGCTGGAGCCTGTGGTTAAGTACATGAAAGAAAATTTTGCATATGAGATCACATTGTCGGAGCTGGCGGAGATGCTTCCTATGAGTGAAGGCCAGTTCTGCCGCATCTTCAAACAGACCATGAAGATGTCACCGATGCAGTATCTGATGAGATACCGTATTCTGCAGAGCTGTCGTCTTCTTCAGGATACGGACAAGAAGATCGGTGAGATTGCCAATCTGTCAGGCTTCAATAATATCAGTTATTTTAATAAAGTGTTTTTACAGACCATCGGATGCACGCCGAGGGAGTACCGCAGCACAGGAAATTATTAGGAGGATACAAGGAATATGAGAGAATACCACAATTTACTGGAGGCAGCACAGAGCTTTGGATCCGCATGGGGGTTTATTTTTGACATGGATGGACTCATTTTTGATACAGAACGCCTTTTTATGGAACAGCTTGCCGTCGTGATGGCACAAAAGGGATACAGGCTCAGCAGAGAAGTATATTGTAAAAGTCTCGGTTTAACGGGAAAGGCGCTGGAGACATTGATGCTCACAGAATACGGTACGGATTATCCCTTTGCAGAGCTGGGACGCCAGGCGAGGGAGCATGTGGATGCCATCGCTGCCACGGTGGGACTTGAGCTGAAGCCTGACATTGTGATACTGCTTCAGTGGATACGGCGCCGGGGATTAAAGGCAGCGGTTGCCTCCTCAACCAGATCCGATATTGTAGAGAGATATCTGGAGGGAGCAGGGATCCGCGAGTATTTTTCTGTGATCGTAGGTGGCGAGATGGTAGAAAAGTCAAAACCGGAGCCGGATATCTTTCTGAAGGCGGCACAGATGTGTGGTCTGAAGCCGGAACAGGCTGTTGTACTGGAGGATTCTGAAAACGGGATACGGGCCGCAGTGGCAGCAGGGATCCCTGTGATATGTGTACCGGACTTAAAAATGCCGGAGGAGGAAGTGCGTCAGATGGTAAATATTCTGGTCACCCCCCCGCTTCCGGACGGACAGTAAATCCCGGGACTTCCCGGATAAAAAGTTAAATACGCTTATATTATTTCTTATGTATTGTAGGATCAACTCCGATTCCGGTTTGCATTCATGATAAATTCAAATTGTTTTTTCTGCTGCGGCGTCAGCTGCGCAGAAAAAATTACAGTCAGGATCTGATTTTCTTCCGGAGTAAACTGAATATTTTCCTGCTGCATAGTCTTTTTCCAACGGGTCAGCAGAGGGAGTGCCTCTGTGAGCTTTTTTCCCTGCAGGGAAGCGGCAAGCTGCTCGATCATTTTCTGCTTTTTGGGTTCCATTGAACGAAAAGCTTCGTTTTGCTGCCATGATTCCATTATGATTCCCATTCCTTTCTGAATATCTGTTGATACAATTTATTGCTCTTCATCATTTCCCGTATCGTTTGTGAAGGAGCGGAGCTGTTCAAAAAGCTGCTGCTGTTCCGGGGAAAGCTGTGTGATCAGAAATTCCATAAGCTGATTGCTTCCGCCCTGACCACTCATGCCGCTAAATCCGCCCAGAAGCTGCAGCAGCATTTGCAGTGGATTGGCAGATGGCATGCCAAGGCCGGCTGCCTGAAGATCACCGGAACCGTCGGGAGGGTTCCGGGCAGCCATAAATTCCCGGTAATTTTGAAAAAGATGACTGGCTTTTATAAAATTAAGGATCATTTGAACCAGATCGGATTCTCTGGGAGTGCAGTATTCCTGCATATGCAAAAGCATCTCCTCCGGCCGGGCCGATGCTTCACAGGCTTCCAGGTCTCCGGACATGCCGCCTCTGGCGGTGTTGATCAGGGTG
>CAKRHL010000155.1 GCA_934338765.1 uncultured Lachnospiraceae bacterium
GCAGGAGACGGAGTAGCAAAGGCTTTGTTGTCAGAAGCATTTTTACAGCAGACGGAGCAGGTTGGTTCAGAGGCGGTGCATATTGAGCTGGCACAGCAGGAAGCTTTTCAACAGGAGTTTTTGGCATCCATGGAAATTGTTCCATGGAATTAAGGCTGCGGACAGAAGCAGCAGAATGGAGAATGATGATGAAGGTAGGTTTTATTGGAGCAGGAAATATGGCATCTGCCATGATCGGCGGCATGTTGCAGAAGGGGCTGTTACAGAAGGATGATATTATAGCGTCTTCGGCAACCCAGAAAACAGCAGACCGGGTGGCAGAGGAGTTTGGTATCCGTACGACGCTGGACAATAAAGAGGTGGCACAGGCGGATATTGTGATCCTTGCCATTAAGCCGATCTATTGTGAGGGTGTGATCCGGGAGATCAGAGATCAGATCGGAGAAAAACAGATCGTGGTAACGATCGTTGCAGGCAAATCATTGCAGTGGCTTTCTGACACCTTTGGCAAGCCGGTGAAGCTGATCCGGACCATGCCAAATACTCCGGCGCTGGTTGGAGAGGCAGTGACGGCATTATGTCCGGGAGAGCTTGTCAGTGAAGAAGAGCTGGAAGAGGTCTGCAGTCTGTTCGGTGGTTTTGGAAAAGCAGAGGTCGTAGGAGAGCATTTGATGGATGCGGTGGTTGCCGTCAGCGGAAGTTCTCCGGCTTATGTATTTATGTTTATCGAGGCTATGGCGGATGCAGCCGTGGCAGAGGGAATGCCTAGGGCACAGGCGTATCAGTTTGCTGCACAGTCAGTGCTTGGCAGTGCTAAGATGGTGCTGGAGACAGGAAAGCATCCGGGAGAGCTGAAGGATATGGTATGTTCTCCGGCAGGCACGACCATTGCAGGAGTATGTAAGCTGGAGGAAAAGGGATTTCGCAGCAGTGTGATGGAATGTATGAAGGCGTGTGCAGATAAATCCCGCAATATGTAGTTTGTAAAAACAAATGGGCAGACCGAAGGAGCTATACTGCCTATGTCAGGAAAAACGGTCTGGAGCAACTGTGCTGTTTGTGCAGAAAGACGGAGATATAGTGCGACTGTAGATTGCAGGAATAATCACAGCCGGAACGTCGTATCAATAAAAGAAACCTTTTGGGCGGATGCCCGGTAAAGGAGCTTGTCCATGGGGACAAAAAAGCAATGGCGGGATGGAAGATATTTACGGATCATATTATGGTTTAGCGTTTTATTTCTGATGCTGTTTCTGGATGTTCGGTGTGCCGGATATATTGTAACCTGGCAGCAGGAGATGGAACAGGTATGTCAGGTTCAGCAGGGGCTGCAAAAGCAGAACGCAGAAAGGTTGCTTCGCCCTCTGCTGGAGGAGGCAGAATGTTTCCCGGTCCGGAGAGCAAAGGGACAAAAAAAGTCATGGGGCTTTGATGACGGTTACGGAGAGGGTCGGAGCTACGGGGGCAGCAGAAGCCACGAAGGCATTGACATTATGCCGGTTTCTGATGACCGGAAGCAGATACCGGTTCAGTCTGTGTCGGACGGCGTGGTGGAGCAGCTCGGCTGGCTGGAGCTGGGAGGATACCGGGTGGGGATCCGGACAGAATCCGGATTATATTTCTATTATGCCCATCTGGAGGAGTATGCTTCGGGGCTGCAAAAAGGAGACAGGGTACAGGCGGGAACACTGCTTGGTTATATGGGAGATACCGGATATGGGCCGGAGGGGACGCGAGGAAAGTTCCCGGTGCATCTTCACTTTGGCATTTACCATGACAAGGATGGAGAAGAGAGTACGGTAAATCCATATTATTTATTACGGTATTTAGAACATGATGAGCAAAAATGATAAGGGGAAAAAGATATGGAAATTCAATTGTGGAGAGAGATATTAGATCCATACAGACAGGCGGTGGACGAACTGACCGTGAAATTTGATCATATGATCCAGGAGCATCATAATGCAGGGATTTACTGCCCGATCGTACAGGTCAGCGGCCGCGTCAAAAAGATATCGAGTATTCTGGAAAAATGCCAGCGGAAAAACGTACCCATGGAGGAGCTGGAGGAAAAGATTGAAGACATTGCAGGAATACGGATCATCTGTCAGTTTGTAGAGGATATTGAGAGAGTTGTGGAGATCATCCGCAAGCGAAGCGATATGATCATCAAGAAGGAAAAGGATTATATTGCAAACAGCAAGGAAAGCGGTTACCGCAGCTATCATGTGATCGTTTATTATACGGTTCAGACCATCAACGGTCCGAAAAATCTTGAGGTGGAGATTCAGATCCGTACCCTTGCGATGAACTTCTGGGCGATCATTGAGCATTCTCTTCAGTATAAATATAAAGAAAACATGCCGGATGAGGTACGGGGACGTCTGCTGCGTGCCGCAAAGGCGGTGGATGCACTGGATATGGAAATGTCCTCTGTCCGGGATGAGATCATGGATGCCCAGAATTCCAACCGGAGAAAGGCAGGCATCGTCAGTGATATATTAAATAATATTGAGAATCTGTACCGCACCATGAATAAGCGTGAGGTAGGCAAGATACAGGATGAATTTTTCAGGGTTTATCAGGCGGATGACATTGCGCTTTTAGAGCGGTTTAACCGCCAGCTGGATGTGCTGTCTGAGTCGTACCGGGCACAGAGTCTCAACTGATGAGACAGGAAAGGACCAGAAGAAATGAGGACAGAGGAGTTACCGGAGCAGTTTCTGGAGAGTATGAAAAAAATGCTGGGGACAGAATATCAGGATTATCTCGACAGCATGAAAGAAAATACCCGCACGGCATTTCGTGTGAACACCAATAAAATAACACCGGAACACTTCATGGACATCTGTCCGTTTCAGACAGAGCCGGTGCCATGGAATGAGAAAGGCTTTTATTACGACGCAGATGCAGATGTTCCATCGAAGCATCCCTATTATTATGCCGGACTGTATTACATTCAGGAGCCAAGTGCCATGATTCCGGCAAGTCTGCTTCCGGTAGCGGAGGGGGACAGAGTCTTAGATCTGTGTGCCGCCCCCGGAGGCAAGGCAACAGAGCTTGCGGCAAAACTTCATGGGACAGGACTTTTGGTGGCAAACGATATCAGTGTATCCCGGGCAATGGCATTGGCCAAAAACCTGCAGATCGCAGGGACGAGAAATGCTGTGGTCACAGCGGAAACACCGGAAAATCTGGCAGCGGTGCTGCCGGGCTTTTTTCAGAAGGTGCTGATCGATGCTCCATGCTCCGGAGAGGGAATGTTCCGGCGTGATCCGGGAATGGTGAAAAGCTGGCTTACCCATGGACCGGAGTATTATGCAGCGATCCAGACCGGGATTCTGGAAAGTGCCTATGAGCTGCTTGCACCGGGAGGAGATATGGTATATTCTACCTGTACCTTTTCTCCTCTGGAGGATGAGGGAATGATCCAGTCCTTTTTGAAGAAGCATCCGGATATGACCATCTGTGAGGTGCCACGGTATCCGGGATATTCCGAGGGCAGACCGGACTGGGTGCCGGATGGGGATCCGGCCCTGAAAAACTGTGTCCGTATCTTTCCACACCGGGCAGAAGGGGAAGGTCATTTTGCGGTACTTTTGCACAAGCAGGGAGAGACAGGAAGTGTATATGCTGAATCAGAGATGTGGGACAAAAATGGGACAGATCCGGAGGCGGGCCGGGGCAATGAAGATTTTTCTGACAGAAAAAAAAGAAGAAAGCAGTCAGGGAAAAAGGGAAGAAACCACATCTGTGACCGGCAGGAAAATAAACAAAAACGTCAACAGAAAGATCAGGAAAGCATTGAAAATTTTTTTCAACAGCTTTTGCCGGAAACAAGGACCGGAGTTCGGGATCTGTCCCGGAAGAAGGATATGTATGTTGCAGATACCTGGGCAGCAGATCAAATGAAAGGCCTTCGGGTCGTGGCTGGAGGGCTGATCATTGGCAATGATAAAAACGGACGGTTTGAGCCGTCCCCACAGCTGGCACTGGCACTTCGGGGAGAGGACTATTTACAAAGGATCGATCTGCCGGCGGAGGATGAACGTGTGATCCGTTACCTTAAGGGAGAAACGGTTCTGGTGGACAAGCCATATAAGGGGTATGTCCTTTTCTGTGTGGATGGCTATCCGTTGGGCTGGTGCAAGGGCAACGGCTCCGGCACCATGAAGAATAAATATTATCCCGGATGGCGTATGCAGTAAGGTGTGATATTCGGAATTTGTAAGATATCAATAATTATTTAACCACTGTATCATTTCAGTGGAAATATTATGCCTGTGGTATGGAGTCTGCAGGTGTTTAGAAAGGCATGGATACTGTTATGTTAGAAAAAGGAAGTTTTGAATATATCAACAAAAAGAAAAAAAGAAAGATCATTATGGTGATCGCGATCGTTATTATTGCAGCAGCCATTTTTGGGATCGGCCTGCTGCTCAATAAAATGTCACGCGCCAATATTTTCACGGTACTGGCGATCCTCTGTGTTCTCCCATGGGCGAAACAGCTTGTGGCACTGATCGTGTTATTCCCGTATCACAGTGTCAGCAGAGAGCGTTATGATAAGGCAAAGAAATGTCTGGAAAACAGCGGAGCACAGGGGGCAAAGCTGTATACAGATATGGTGATCACTTCGCCGGATAAGGTAATGAACCTGGACTTTGCCGTGGTAGGGGCTGGTCATGTGATCGCACTGATCGGAAAAGATGGCCAGGATGTGTCCTATATTCGTGAGTATCTGACCAATGGAGTACACCAGTGGGGTGATTTTCAGGTACAGATCGTAACAAGTGAAAAACTGTTTCTCAAGGAAGTAGAGCGGATGCAGGAGCATGAGGTAAAGGCAGAGGAAGCCCAAAACGTGGATTCCTATATCCGCTCCCTGATCGTGTAAGAGTAAATCTGCAGGTTGGGTTATGTCAGTAGAGTGATATTAATGAAACTTACTTTGCAGGTATTATATCTGTGGTTTAAGAGTTTTATTTTGGGAAGGGCATGGTTGTTATATGCGTGTTTTAAAGGTTAGTGCTCAGGAGGAAGGTCAGAGACTGGACCGGATGTTGGCGAAATATATGCAGCTGGCACCCCGGAGTTTTTTTTATAAGATGCTCCGCAAAAAGAATATTAAATTAAATGGAAAAAAAGCGGATGGTTCCGAAAAGGTAGCGGCGGGAGATGAGATTACTCTTTATCTGGCCGACGAAACTATTGAGAGCTTTCGTAAGCAGATTTCAGAGCAGGAGAAGAAAACGAAAAGCTCCCGGTCAAAATCCATGAAAATTCCGGTGGTTTATGAGGATCAGGATATTCTGGTGTTGAACAAACCGGTGGGAGTATTGTCCCAAAAAGCGGATAGAGATGATTATTCTCTGGTGGAATGGCTTGAGGATTATCTGCGAAAGGATTCTGTGCAGACATTTCGTCCGGGGATATGTAACCGCCTTGACCGTAATACCAGTGGTCTGGTGGTGGCAGGCAAAAGTATTCACGGTCTTCAGTGGATGAACCGTCTGTTTAAGGAAAGAACCCTCAAAAAGTATTATCTCTGTCTGGTGCATGGCGCAGTCAAGGG
>CAKRHL010000156.1 GCA_934338765.1 uncultured Lachnospiraceae bacterium
GGATCACCACCGGAATATAGAGAAGACCATCGATCACACTCTTTCCTTTAAACTTATATTTGTACATTCCGATCGCACCCAGTGTACCAATGATAGTTGCCAGCAAAGTAGTTACCAGCGCAATGATCATAGTATTACCAAAGGCGGTCAGCAGTGAGGTATTGTCAAACAGCTTGAAATACCAGTCAAATGTAAAACCTTTCCAGGTCAGATACGGCTTGCTGGTGGTTGCATTGAAAGAATTGACCACCACAACGGCAATCGGCAGAAATAACACGATATACACAATGCCGCACAAAATTTTTCCAAATACACTTTTGGTCCGCAATCTCGCTTTTCTTCCCATGCTCTACACCCCCAGACTATCCATGTCACCACCGGTCTTCTGATACAGCTTTACAAGCACCAGAGTGATCACGATCAATATAATGGACAATGCTGCACCGAGAGGCCAGTTATTACCACTCTTAAACTGCCGCTCGATCAAATTTCCGATCACATCGGAATTGCCGCCTCCCAGGATATTGGATACAAAGAAATATCCAAGACACGGAATAAATACCATAATACAGCCGGAAAAGATTCCACTTGCCGTCAGAGGAAGCACCACGGTAAGAAATGTTTTCCATCCCTTTGCCCCCAGATCCGAAGAAGCCTCAAGCAAGCTGCTGTCCAACTTTCCGATCGCCGTATAAAGAGGAAGCACCATAAACGGAAACAGACAGTAAACCATACCAAACACTGTTGTTCCCTGCTTAAACAATAGATCTAACGGCTGGGATATGATGTGCAGTTTTATCAACACGCTGTTAAGCCATCCGGAGGTCCCCAGAAAGGATTTCCATCCATAAATACGGATCAGGGAATTGGTCCAGAAAGGAATGATCACCAGCATATAAAGAAGACTTTTGAACCGGCTCTTTGTCCGTGCAATAATATAAGTAAATGGATACGCTACCAGAATACAGATCACGGTAGTCAGCAGGGCGATCACCAGAGACTGTACATAAATCTTGATATAAGACGCATCCGCCAGATGCTTATAATTGTCCAAAGTAAACTGAAATGTTACATTATAAAATTCATCAATACTGCAAAAGCTCATGACCAGTATATAGATCAGTGGAACTGCCACCAGCAGGATAAGCCACAAGGTTACCGGCCCTACCATGATCGCTGCAGGAAGTGTTTTTTCCCGAAATCGCTTTTTCGTCATAGAAATCATCCTTTCTTCCTTGATATTGGTACGAAAAAAATCTCTTTGCCTTATGCCAGTTTAATATTTTCCATACTCTGATAGAAACGGTTATCCAGACTATGTATCAACACGGCATCCTCCGGAGCCCAGCAGATAAAGATCTTTTCTCCAATTGCCGGAAGCTCCTCTCCCGCCAGCTTCTCCATTTTGATCTCATTGCCATTTGGCAAAACAGCAATACATTTGATCACGGAACCAACATAAATATAATCCTTTACTATTGCCGGTACATTGAATCCATCCACCGGCTCCGGAGAAAAATGCATCTTTTCCGGTCGTACCGAAACAGTCACAAACTCATTTACCGAAAAACCTGTATTTTTTTCTTCTCCCTCTTCCTCACGGCCGGAGGATGTAATCTCACCATTTTCAATGCTTACCACTGCTCTGCCGTTTTCAATGGAACGGATCGTTCCGTCAAATACATTCGTCTCCCCGATGAAGGTTGCTACAAACTTGGTAGCCGGTCTCTCATAAATCTCTGTGGGAGATCCAATCTGATCCATCACGCCATCATGCATAATAGCGATCCGGTCGCTCATGGTAAGTGCTTCCTCCTGATCGTGTGTAACATAAATAAAGGTGATGTTCAGCTTTTTCTGCAGCCGCTTTAACTCCAGCTGCATCTGCTTACGAAGCTTTAGATCCAGTGCGCCTAACGGCTCATCCAGAAGAAGTACCTTTGGGCGGTTGATCAATGCTCTTGCGATTGCCACACGCTGCTTCTGTCCACCGGACAACTGGCTGGGATATCTTTTTTCGAATCCGGCAAGCTGTACCATTTCCAGCATCTCAAGCACCCGCTCTTTAATCTCCTTTTTCGGCACTTTCTTCATTTTGAGCCCGTAGGCTACATTGTCAAAAATCGTCATATGAGGAAATAATGCATAACTCTGAAATACGGTATTGACATTTCTTTCATATGGCTCCTTATCCTCAATGGACTCTCCCTCAACTCGTATGGATCCTGTAGTCGGCTCCTCAAAACCTGCGATCATCCGGAGTGTTGTTGTCTTTCCACATCCGGAGGAACCGAGGAGTGTTAAAAACTCCCCTTCCTCCACCTGCAGGTTGAGATCCTTTACAACATGATTCGTTCCATATATTTTATTGACGTCTTTAATATCTACGATTGCGTTCTTCAAATCACATCACCTCTTTATCAAACTCCTTTTGTTACGATTGTAATTCATCCACATTACAGAACCTTATTGCCGCGCTCACCGGTACGGATCCGGATGGCCTCCTCAATGTTTCTCACGAAGATCTTACCATCTCCCACATGACCCGTTGCCACCTTATCTCTTACCTCTGCGATAATGTCCTCCACCTTGGCATCCTCTACCACAGCCTCTACTCTTACCTTCGGGAGCAGGTTGATATTGGTCTTAAAGCCCTTGATCTCATTGACTCCTTCCACGGCTCCCTTCTGGGCTCCACATCCCATAACCGTGGAGATTGTCATACCACCACATTTCTTTTCATCTAATATACTCTTTAATACTTCCAGTTTCTCAGGTCTGATAATTAACACGATCTCTTTCATCGCAATGCCCTCCTTTTCATCAAAATATACTTTCATAATATCAAAAAGAGGCTATTCGAAATTCGAACAGCCCCTTTGCTTGCGAATAATATACTACAATAAAACCAACTCTTCAATAACACGTTTTACCCATTTTTTTACTTCTTTTGGGTGATTATCTACTCCTGTTCCTTGACCAGTTTAAACATCTGTACTCTGTTACGGATACCTAATTTGCGGTAGATGTTTAAAATATGCTTCTTCAGGGTATTTACCGTGATGGATAACTGGTCACATATCTGCGCATTTTCCATTCCCTGCAGCAAAAGTCCCAGGATCGTCTGCTCCCGCTTCGTCAGATTATATTTTCTGACCGCCTCCGTCATGGTCAGTTTCTCCTGTGCTGTCATCTGATGAGTCCTTTCCTGATAAAGCCGGTACGCCATATGGTCCTTGAGCATGTCCATCAGAAAAACATCTTCGTAGGTAAAGTCCTCCTTGCCGATAGTGCGGTATAATGTCACTACACCTAAGAAGGACTTATTCCTGCCAAAGATCATCTGCAGGGCATAATGCCAGTTATTTGGCCGGTAAACCCTCCTGTAATACTCCGTATTAACTCTTTTTTCATCCGATATAATATCTGTCTCCCGGTAAACCATGCTGCGGCCGCTGAACATGATCCCCCTGCTGTAATCAATACTTTCATAAATATCCGACAGATCCTCATCACAGTTAAAATAAACCGGCTGTTCCAACCGCTCCACCTCCTTTGCCGATGCAAGATAAAAATCAGCACTGTCAAAGTCTATCACCGTCTTGATCTGTTCCAGAAACTGTCTGCGCATCTCATCAAAATCATTTGTCGTATAGATCTTGTAAATAATACTGTTCAGTACAAGCCAGTCATTTGTTTCAAAATTTTTCATTGGCTGCCACCTCCCAAAAATTCAGAAAAATAAAAAGTACGCAAAGAAGCGGACACATCTTTGCGTACTTAATCAAACTATGTAATTATGTATGAAGTATAGCACAAACGTAGTACTTGTCAAGTGTTAATTACCAAGAATTCTGTCCAGAAGTCCCGTGGACTGCAGAAACAGGATCACCATGATCACCGGCATAACGTATTTGATCATCGCAATATAAAGCTGCTTTCTGGAAAACTTACCATTTGGATGTTCCATTTCCTCGATAACCCACTCCGGCTTCACCAGCCATCCAACCAGGATCGTAGAGAAGATTGTAATAAACGGCATCAGGAAGCTGTTACTGATATAATCCATGATATCTAAAAGCTGTCCTGTGGTTCCATTCGGAAGCGGGATCTCCAGATAAAAGAGACTGTAACCCAAAGCGATCACTGCTGTTGCACCCAGATAGATCACACCTAACACCAGTGTAGTTTTCTTACGCTCTGTATGGAATATCTCCATGCAGTTAGCCGTAATGGACTCCAGCACGGAAATACAGGATGTCAATGCCGCAAACGCAGCCAGCAGGAAGAAGATCAGACCGATCACCCTTCCGGCGGTACCCATGGCATAAAATGTCTTTGGAAGTGCCACAAACATCAGACTTGGTCCTGCAGACATCCCCTCCATACCGGAAAATACATAAATTGCCGGAATGATCATAACACCCGCCAGAAATGCAACAGCCGTATCCACAACCTCAATCTGTGCAACAGACTTGTTCAGATCCACATCCTTCTTGACATAGGATCCATAGGTGATCATAATGCCCATGGACACACTCAGAGAGAAAAACAGCTGACTCATGGCATCCAGTGTGACCTGCAGGAATCTGGAAACCGTCAGACCCGACACATCCGGTATCATATATACTTTCAGACCATCAAGACCAGTCCGTACCACTCCGTCCGCTCCCTTTGATCTCAATGTCAGGGAGAAGATTGCAATCCCCACTACCATAACAAGCAGTACCGGCATGATAAACTTGCTGCAGCGCTCAATGCCGCCCTCCACACCGTTATAAACGATCAAAACCGTTACCAGCATAAAGATCAGCCCAAACCATACCGAAGAGGTATTGGTGATAAAGCTTGTAAAATAAGAATCCTTCGCTGCGTCTCCACTGGCTCCTGTAAGAAATACAATAAAATACTTCAAGATCCAGCCACCGATAACTGCATAATATGTCATGATGAGCACCGGTACCATAAAAGTCAAAAATCCCAGCTTGTTCCAGCCGGGACGCATGCTCTCATATGCCCTAATGGCACTCTGTCCCGTCTTCCGTCCAATGGAAATATCCGTTGTCAACAAAGTAAAACCGAAGGTAAGCACCAGAACCAGGTAAATGATCAGAAATAATCCACCACCGTCTCTTGCTACCAGATAAGGGAAACGCCACAGATTTCCTACACCTACAGCACTTCCTGCCGCTGCCAGAACAAATCCGATCTGGCCACTAAAACTACTTTTCTTTTTCAATTTTTCTACTCCTTTTACATTATTTCCGTTAAAAACTGATAAAATCCATTGTACCATATTCCCAAAAGAGAATCAACGAATATCCATTACAAACATTTTTTATCATAAAACCGGGCAGAAGACAATCTATTCACAGACCATCTTCTGCCCGGTTTCAACGCCTTCTGCTCATTACAATAAAATGCCGGCATTTACTTTGATTCCATACTGACTACGGTAAAATCCAGACCCTCGATCATATCCCGTATTACGGAATCATCCATCTCTTTATAAATGGATACGAC
>CAKRHL010000157.1 GCA_934338765.1 uncultured Lachnospiraceae bacterium
GGAAGATTATTAAGGTGAATGGCGTACAGACGGATAAAGTACAGATCAATACCAGCGCATACAATGCTTCCCCACAGTATGTGACGGTAGGAAAGCAGCCGGCCACACCTGCGCCGGGATCTGCGAGTCCGGCAGCAAGTGCATCCCCGGCAGATAAATCTAAGAAAAAGGACACATCCGGCACATCGGGAAATGGAACAAAGAAAAATACCACAAATACATCAGGCAATAAAACGTCAAACAATAAAACCAAAGAAAATACAAAGAAAAATAATACAGCGAAGACAGTAGAGAGTACCGGTGGAAAGGCTGTCGTAAGATAAAACGGAATTTAAGTTACCGGGCGGAAGGATGACAAAAACAGTAGGTCTGCGGTTTAAAGCCTGCGGATCAGGAAAGGAATGTAATAGCATTATGGAGATTGGAAAGGTACCCGAGAATGTACTGAAAAGAGCAGTGTTTAAACAGATCAAGCATCTTCGGCCGGAGGTATTACTGCATCCGGGAGTTGGTGAGGACTGCTCTGCCATCGAGACAGCGGAGGATGAGGTGCTTGTCTTTTCGACAGATCCTATTACAGGGGCATCCAAGGGAATGGGAACTCTGGCGGTACATATCACAGCCAATGATCTGGCTTCCAGCGGAGCGGAGCCGGTAGGGATCCTGACATGCGTGATCCTGCCTCCACGGACCCGTGAAAAAAAGCTTCATGACCTTATGGAGGAGATCATACTGGCGGCCAATCGTCTCCATATTGAGGTGATGGGAGGCCACACGGAGATTTCAGATGTTGTCAATCGCCCGGTGATCACAGTGACCGGAGTTGGAAAGGTGAAAAAGGATAAGCTTGTTTCTACCGGAGGGCTTCGTCCGGATGATGATCTTGTTATGACGAAATGGGCAGGTCTGGAAGGCACTTCCATCATCGCGGAGGAGAAGCGTGAGGAGCTGCTGACGCGGATACCGGAGCAGATCGTGGATGCGGCAGCGGCCATGAGAGAATATATTTCTGTGGTTCCGGAGGCTGCAGTCGCGGTAAATGCCGGTGTCACGGCAATGCATGACGTCACGGAGGGTGGCATATTCGGCGCATTGTGGGAAGTAGGAGAGGCATCCGGCGTAGGGATCATCGCTGATCTGGACAAGATACCGATCCGGCAGGAAACCATTGAGCTGTGCGAGTTTTACGATATCAATCCATACATGCTGATCTCTAGCGGAAGTATGCTGATCGGGACACCCCATGGCAATAAACTGGTGGATGAGCTGGCAGAGCAAGGGATACCGGCTGCCGTTATCGGCAGAGCCACAGAGGGCAATGACCGGATCATCCGGAGTGGAGAGGAGACTCGTTTTCTGGAGCCGGCAGGCAGTGATCAGCTTTATAAGATTTATCAGTAATGAATAAGAATCAGATGAAAGGAAAGGTGAATCAATATGATCAAGAAACAGATATTGGATGCGATCAGCATGAACAGCCGCCGGTCTACAGAGGATCTGGCAGCTATGTTAAATACAGGAACAGATACCATTGAGCATGAGATCAAGGAGATGGAGGATAACAAAGTGATCTGTGGTTATCCGACCCTGATCAACTGGGATAAGACAGACTGTGAGAAGGTGACCGCTCTGATCGAGGTAAAGGTAACACCACAGCGCGACATGGGATTTAATAAAGTAGCAGAGCGGATATACAAGTTTGAAGAGGTAGAGAGTGTTTATCTGATGTCCGGCGGTTTTGATCTGACCGTAGTCATTCAGGGCAAGAGCATGAAGGAGGTTTCACGTTTTGTGACGGAGAAGCTGTCCACATTGGAGTATATTACAAGCACAGCGACATACTTCGTACTTAAGAAATATAAAGAGCACGGTCTGATCATGACCGACGAAAAGCACGATTCAGAAAGGATGTTGATTACCCCATGAGAGACCCATTATCTAAAAAAATACAGAGTATTGAGCCTTCCGGCATCCGTAAATTTTTTGATATCGTCAGTGAGATGAAGGATGCGATCTCTCTTGGTGTAGGAGAGCCGGATTTTGATACACCATGGCATATTCGCGAGGAGGGAATCTATTCCCTGGAGCAGGGAAGAACCTTCTATACCTCTAATGCCGGTCTGAAGGAACTGAAGGAGGAGATTTCCAATTATCTGAAACGGCGTTTCCAGTTATCCTATGATCCTGCAGGAGAGATTTATCTGACCGTAGGCGGCAGTGAAGCCATTGACGGGGCTCTTCGTGCCATGCTTGATCAGGGAGACGAGGTTCTTCTGCCTCAGCCGAGCTATGTATCATACGAACCGTGCATCATTCTGGCAGACGGTGTGCCAAAGATCATTGAGTTAAAGGAAGAGGACGAGTTTAAGCTTAAGAAGCAGCAGCTTCTGGATGCTATTACAGACAAGACCAAAATTCTGATCATGCCATTTCCCAACAACCCGACAGGTGCCATTATGACCAGAGAGGATCTGGAGGATATCGCTGAGGTAGTCAGAGAGCATGATCTTTATGTGATCTCAGATGAGATTTATTCGGAGCTGACGTATAGTGGAGATCATGTATCCATTGCGTCTTTGCCGGGGATGCAGGAAAGAACCATTGTGATCAATGGATTTTCCAAGTCCTATGCCATGACCGGATGGCGTCTGGGATATGCCTGCGGACCGAAGCCGATCATCAAGCAGATGCTTAAGATCCATCAGTTCGCGATCATGTGTGCCCCTACTCTGAGCCAGTATGCAGCTGTCAGTGCCGTACGTGACGGGGATGATGACGTAGAACGTATGAGAACAGCGTACAATCAGCGCAGAAACTTTCTGATGAAGGCGTTCCGCGATATGGGATTGAAATGTTTTGAACCGTTTGGCGCATTTTATGTATTCCCTAGTATCAAAGAGTTTGGAATGACATCCGATGAATTTGCAACAAAGCTTCTGGAAGAGGAAAAGGTAGCCGTTGTACCGGGTACTGCATTTGGCCGTTGCGGTGAGGGATTTCTTCGTATCTCCTATGCATATTCCATCGACGATCTGAAGGTTGCATTGGAGCGTATCGGGCGGTTTATCGAAAGACATAGAAAGTAGTATCGGAGTGGCTGCTTAGAAAAGAGGAAATGCATGATAAATATTGTACTTCTTGAGCCGGAGATACCGGCGAATACCGGAAATATCGGTCGTACCTGCTGTGCGACCGGCTCCAGACTTCATCTGATCGAGCCGCTGGGGTTTCAGATCAGCGATAAGATGCTCAAAAGAGCCGGAATGGATTACTGGGATAAGCTGGATGTGACGGTCTATGACTGTTATGAGGATTTCCTTGAGAAGAATCCTCAGGCTGTGGGCAATATGTATATGGCTACCACAAAGGCACATCAGACCTATACGGACGTCTCTTATCCGGATGATGCCTATATTATGTTTGGCAAGGAAAGTGCCGGCATTCCGGAGGAGATCCTTGTGAACAATGAAGAAAATGCCATCCGTATCCCGATGAATCACAATATCCGTTCTCTGAATCTTTCCAATTCCGTTGCCATCGTATTGTACGAGGCATTGCGGCAGAACAATTTTTTGGAGGCCGAGAGAGATGGACAGCTTCACCGGCTGCATTGGCACAGTGAGCAGTAATAAGAATTGAGCAGTAAAGAGAATGCATTAATAAATGTAAATGACAAGAATACAAAAAAGGAACCGGTACATGAATGGGTATCAGTTCCTTTTTATTGATATGTGAAATTTTCGTCAGTTCATAAAGTCCACCGTAATTGCTCCCATGCTGCATTTGAGGGTTACGTCTCCATAATTTTCTGAGGAGGTATTTTCTGACGGAGAGTCCTTTTTGAAGGTAACGTCTCCCATGGCGGCGCTTGTGCTAAAGCTGTAATTACTTTTTGCACCTGCCAGCGTCAGATCCAGATTCCCGGTAGAACATTTCAATGTACTGCTTCCCGTGAGTTTTCCCGTGATCTCGGTATTTCCCATTGCTGTTTTAGATACCAGATTGTGGATATCAGAAGAGGAGGGCTTTTTTCCAAGTTCCAGATTTCCCACACCGACCTTAGCGGTGCAATACTCCGTAACCTGAAGCTTCTCAATGATGCCTTCTCCGGCACCGATCTTGATAGTTAATTTTTTCGTCTGCAGCTCCTTTGCTCTTAAATCCCCAGCACCGATTTTTATGATGGATTGTTCGGCAATCAGAGGCGTATTGATTCGGCATGCCCCTGCCGCTAAGGAAATATTCGCTTTATCAAAGGTTACATCGGAGGGGATGGTGATCGTATAGAGACTGTCATTCGTGATCCTGTGACCAAAAGGAATCTGGATCGTATGGTCGAGGACCGTAACATCGGCATTTGCATTATCAGGAGTTTCCACATGCCAGACGCCGTCCTTAATGTAGGAATGATAGCGGTTATTTTCATTATCATTTTTAGTTTCAATGCCATAAGATTCCCCGGACCGGATCACAACCTCCTGAGCTTTGATGTCGAAGTCGAAGCCTGTGATCTGTGAAGCTTCATTATCAGACAGAGTCATGGATCCCCTTTCTGTATATGTTTCCGATGATGTTTTCGGGTTGATATGAAAGGAAAAAAGTGTCCCTCCCATCATGACGCCTGCAATAATACATAATATACCGATCAAAAAGATCCCGGATAAAACGATCAAAAAAATATTTCTTTTTTTCATAATTCACACTCGTCTAATAAGACTGCTCCTTTCCTGTAAGCTTTCCTGTGATCCAGTCCCAAAAACGCTGGAGCTGTTTCCAGAGCAACGGGAATAACCGGATGGCAAGGAATATTCCAAGGTAGCAGAATGCAGAACCGAGCGCAAATAAAAGACATCCAACGCCAATGGAAAGAATACCTCCGGCAGTCTTTCCGGCGATAATGCCGATAATTCCGCCAACGATGGTAGCGACACCTCCGATCGCTGATCCGGCACCGCCAAAGATCATTGCAGCAAAAATACCAACGATAGCACTTACAATACCAAGAAGGATGCCGGCAATACTGATCAATACGGATCCCCAGATTGGAGAGGTGACGATCAGGACAATGATCATGATGAGAGTATTTGATTGATCCATTTTGGCAAAAAAGCCGGAACTTTTCTGGTCTGCCTGTTGGTAAGATGTCTGACCTCCGTTTGTGTTACAGTAATTGCCGGAAGTCTGGTTCCAGCCGGTCTGACTGTCTGAGCCGGAATTTTGCTGCCGGTTATTACCGGAATTTTGTGAGCCGGACATTTTATGCCAGCCGTCCTCGGTACCGGAGGTGTTCTGTGTGTGGTGATCCTGTGTATGTTCAGCGGTTCGGTACAACTGAGGTGCATCGGCTGCATGGAAACCGGCACTGTCTCCGTAGGAAATGTCTTCGGTGCCGTCATTTTTGATCTGATCGGCAATTGCTTCCGGAGAGCCAAGCTCTTTCAGGACATCCTGTTCGTTATCTTCTCCGGCATCGGCA
>CAKRHL010000158.1 GCA_934338765.1 uncultured Lachnospiraceae bacterium
ACGAAGCGGCTCAAAATGACCCACACCCTCTACACGGTCTGCGATCGTCTCCTTATATACGATCTTTCCTGCCCCAAAAACTACCAACACATCAAACCGTTCCTTAATCTGCCTCTGCAGGATCTCAAGCTGCACCTGTCCCATTACCTGCACCTGAATCTCCTGCAGCTCCTCAGACCACAGAACATGCAGCATGGGATCCTCTTCCTCCAGCATCCGCAGTTTCGGCAGAAACGCCGCCGGATGAACCTCCTCCGGAAGGATCATCTGATACGTCAGTACCGGCTCCAGAACAGGTTCAGGAGAATCCTTCTCCACGCCAAGTCCCTGACCGGGATATGTTCCTGTCAGTCCCGTCAGTGCACAGACGCAGCCTGCTCCTGCCATGTCCACCGTCTCATACTTCTCTCCGGAATATATCCGGATCTGATTGACCTTTTCTGCCATCTGTCCGTCCTCGGCATTTTTTGGCAAATAAGAAAGTACATCCCTGACCTTTAATGCTCCTCCGGTGATCTTGACATATGTCAGACGATTTCCCTGAGTGTCCCGGAGGATTTTAAACACCCTTGCACCAAATTCTGTACCAAATTTAGGACACATACCATAATTTCTGACCCCATCCAACAGACTCTTCACACCATCCATTTTCAGTGCGGATCCAAAATAACACGGAAAAATCTTCCTCTCACAGATCAGCCTTGCAATTTCGTCATCCGAAATTTCCCCATACTCCAGATATTGTTCCAATAAAGATTCTTCACAAAGAGCAGCACTTTCATAAATGCTGCCCTTTTGTTCTGTCCCAAAATCCGTACAGTTATCCGATAATTTTTCTTTTATTTCTGCCATCAGACCAGACTGATCTGTGCCCTGTTGATCCATTTTATTTACAAAAACAAAGGCTGGCACCTGATAACGCTCCAAAAGCTTCCAGAGTGTTCTGGTATGTCCCTGCACTCCATCCATACCACTCACCACAAGAATGGCATAATCAAGCACCTGAAGGGTTCTCTCCATCTCAGCCGAAAAATCAACATGCCCCGGTGTATCTAACAACGATATCTCCATATCATCGGTTCGAAGCATTGCCTGTTTCGAAAAGATCGTGATCCCCCGTTCTCTCTCCATCTCATAAGTATCCAGAAAAGCATCTTTGCTGTCCACCCGTCCAAACTTGCGGATCATCCCACAAATATATAACATTGCCTCCGACAATGTTGTTTTCCCGGCATCAACATGCGCCAATATACCAATACATAAATTTTTTTTATTCATAGTGATCAAAACCCCTCTGCCAGAATCATCTTTGCCTTTGAGAGAATAAAGAGTTTCACAAAAGGAAACTCTTTATATCAATATATCTGCGCACGATTTCTGCGCATAACGGAGTTTCGAAGAAACTCCTAATATAAGCTTTTATGCTATTGTACGGAAATTCATCAACTCAATCGGAATGACGGTTCATAAACCGTTCCCATACTTCCACATCGTGTTTGGCATATACCTTCGCCAGATATGTTCTTTCATTGGCATCCAGATATATTTCATACTCATATGGAAGCTCTCCCTCTGTCGGTCTGCGAAGGATCTGATAGACTGCTCCTCCCGCCATAGCCTCCATCCATCCGGGATACTCCTCCGGTGTCAGCACCTTATCCTCTATGCTCTCCCTGAAGTTTCCATCGGCATCGTACAGCTTATAGCCCTCCTCTACGATCCGGTCGATCTGCACATGCTGAAGCTGCAACGTCAGCTCATTGGTTCCCATTTTACGGATATCCCGGTTACAGGAATTATCTGGCAGGATCGTCACGTATCCCAGTTCCAGATAAAGATGACCATTTTCCATATGGAGTTGTCCAATGTCTGCATCTTGAAATTCAAAGTTCTCCCACTCATCCACCGTACGATATCCCATGATATTCCCTCACCTTCCCGTTTAAGTATTGATCTGCCGGGTCATCCCATCAATTTTCATCGAAACACCGGCCACTGTCATTTTTAGTGATGGAACAGACGGATACCGGTAAAGCTCATGGCGATGCCATGTTTGTTACAAGCCTCGATCACCTCTCCGTCACGGATAGATCCACCCGGCTGCGCAATATACTTCACACCGCTTCGGAATGCACGCTCAATATTATCACTGAATGGGAAGAATGCATCAGAGCCAAGGGTCACATCTGTTGCCTTGGAAAGCCATGCTTTCTTCTCTTCCTTTGTAAATACCGGAGGCTTCTCGGTAAATACTCTCTCCCACTCGCCGTCAGCCAGAACATCCATGTAATCCTCACCGATATAAAGATCAATGGCATTGTCACGGTCTGCTCTCTTCATGCCCTCTTTAAACGGAAGTCCCAGTACCTGCGGAGACTGTCTTAACAGCCAGTTATCTGCCTTGCTGCCGGCCAGTCTGGTACAATGGATCCTTGACTGCTGTCCTGCTCCGATTCCGATCGCCTGTCCGTCTTTGACAAAGCATACAGAATTGGACTGTGTATATTTCAGCGTGATCATGGCGATCGCCATATCAACCTTGGCAGAATCCGGAATATCCTTATTCTCCGTTACCACATTGCTGAAGAAATCCTTATCAATATTTAACTCGTTCCTTCCCTGCTCGAAGGTAATGCCAAATACCTCCTTATGCTCGATCGGATCCGGCTCATAATTCTCATCGATCTGGATAATCGCATAATTGCCCTTTTTCTTCTCCTTAAGAAGCTCCAATGCCTCCGGTTCATAACCAGGTGCAATGATACCATCCGAGAACTCTCTCTTGATCATCTTAGCCGTGCAGACATCGCAGACATCTGAAAGCGCGATGAAATCACCGTAAGAAGACATTCTGTCTGCGCCTCTGGCTCTGGCATAAGCAGCAGCAAGAGGAGTCAGCTCTCCCAGATCATCTACCCAGTAAATCTTTGCCAGAACATCAGACAGAGGAAGTCCTACTGCTGCCCCGGCAGGAGATACATGCTTGAAAGAGGTTGCTGCAGGAAGTCCGGTTGCTTTCTTTAACTCGCGGACTAGCTGCCAGCCGTTAAATGCATCCAGAAAGTTAATATATCCAGGCTTTCCGTTGAGCACCTTGATCGGAAGCTCGCCCTCCTTCATATAGATCTTGGAAGGCTTCTGATTTGGGTTACATCCATATTTTAATTCTAATTCTTTCATTATGATCATCCTTTCTTTGTATTATTTTAGTATATTTTGTTCATCTGTGCATTTCCCATGGATTTTCAGGCAGATTATTTATTTTTATTAATGATACGTGACTTGCACTCTCCTGTCGCGATATCAATATAACGAACAAACAGGGATACCTTATTGTCCTCATTCAGACTGCTCCAGAGCATTTCTGCAAATGCATCCATATCGTCCAGCATCTCTACCGGCTTTGGCTCTCCCTCAAAACTTGGAAGCGGATTGCCATCACCCATATAAGTATGAATAAAATGTCCCTCTCCGGCTACCGGATTGCTGTAAGCAAAGGTATAGCGGTTGCAGGCATCCGGATTGCCATTATTGCTTTTCAGAATGGACATCGCATAATTGTACTCTCCATTCTCCACATGCATAATACCTGAAATCCTCGGTGTATAATTTGGAGCATCCGGCTCAAACTCTCTGGTGCGAAGCGCCTGCTCAAATGTCTGCTGCTTGTCCATCAGATCATAGATCGTATCGGTCTGATCTCCGTTTGTTACGATGGTCTTGTTCCCTAAAACACGAACCGGTGCATAAATGATCAGACTTGGATCGCTGAGCTTGGACGGATCAAACGCCTGTGTCCTGATTCCCTCCCCGTCCTCTACAAAGACACGGTTACGGCTGTTTTCACTTCTGCCCATAATGAAATATGCGGTCGCTGCATATTTGCCGTTTGGAGTCTTTCCGATCACAATTCCTCTGCCCGGATACGCATTTCCTTTAAGTTCCTTCTGTAATGATAACTTCTGCATAGTAATCCTCCTATGTTTTTAAAATATAAAAACCGCCTGAACAACCCTTGCGGCTGCCCAGACGGTCGGCTTTCCATATTCCCCATGCTTCCCGCAGGTACTCCTGCTTGCTCCGTCAGTCACATGAAGTTCGCTTTCTATATTAGAATAACTGATTCCGGATCATTTGACAAGCCCAAACCATCATAAATTATACATATCTTTCCATCTGCTGTGCTATCCTCTATTTACCTGCTGATATCCTCCATGGAAATAATGATCCATTCTCCCTGCTGTCTGGTGCAGGTATAACAGTAGCTCTGCTTTACAATTTTAGTGGACGCATCTGCATAGGATACCTTAATGGCCTCTTTGGAATCAATCTGTATCTCATACTCCTCACTGACTCTTACGGCAGATGTCTCAATACTTTTTGCCTTTTCCCGAATTCCCCGTTTATGGTAATTTTTCGCCAGATCCCGCTGTTGTCTGTACATTTCCGTATCTTCTCTCACAACATATTTCAGCCGGTCCGTTTTTCCACTGTTGACTGCTTTGGTAAAGCACTCCACATAATTTTCAAAAAGCTTCTGGCAGTCTGTCATATCCTGCTCTGACAATTCCCCCGGATCCGTTTTGTCTGTCAATCCCTCTAACGACAGTATTCCGGCTGCCTGACCTGTCATCAGAGGATTATCGGTCAAGCGGATCCCCAGATGATCCCGGAGCTGTTCTGCCCATCCTTCTTCCCCCGGATTTTGCATCAACAGAGCATTGCTGCCCGGAATATTTCCCGTCTGTAACCTTTGCTCTGCTGCTTTACCGGAATTCTCTCTGCTCATTGCCATTCCTGCTCCTGTACTGCAGGTCAATAAAACTGCAGCACTGACAACCATCACCACCGGAATCGCAACCCATCTGGAATATTTCTTCGGCTGGCAGATTGCAAGAATCCGGCGTCTCATCTCCCGTCCCTTCCTGCTCATAGGCATCATGGAATAACGGAAATCCCCCCAGTGCTGTTCTCCTGCGATCTGTATCAGAAGTGATCCATATGCAAGACGTTTGTCTTCCCCCAACAGACGGATCACCGTCTCATCACAAAACATCTCTGCATCCTTTTTTGAATAACTCACAGCGATCCACACAAAAGGATCAAACCAGTACACAGAAAGCAACAGGATACGAAGCATGGCCCAGATATAATCCCGGTGGAGATAATGAACATATTCGTGAAGCACCATCTGCTCAATCTCCTCCTGCTCTCTGTCAAGCAGACTCTCCGGCAGATAAATGACCGGTCGGAACATTCCGTACAGGCATGGTGTCTGCAGCACTCCCGTCCCATAGACAACCACATTCCCCCGCTGTCCCAGATATCTCCGGTCCGTTTTCAGGCGGTGCATCAGACTGACATTGGACCATACAAAAAAGCAAAGCACTATTCCGGAAATGCTGATCCAGCCTGCAATGCTGATCCGTTTCCACGGCAGCCCCTTCAGCTTCGCACCCCAGGAAGATTTTGTA
>CAKRHL010000159.1 GCA_934338765.1 uncultured Lachnospiraceae bacterium
TATAATGTCCGTATGATCGGAGTATACGCCGGCGTTTCCGGCGGCATTTCCGGCGCTACCCACTGGGCTGTCGAAGACTGCGGCATTATGACATCGATCCCCGGTATCGCCGTTTTTGAAGTGAGTGACCCGGTATTGACCAAAAAGCTGTTAGACTATTCCCTTGACTACGAGGGACCAATCTATATCCGCAGCAGTGTGGAGCCGGTAGTCGGGAATTATCCTGATTCTATCGCCGTTCACAGCGGCGGCTCCCTTACGGTAAAGTCCGGCAATGACGGTGCTTTTCTCTGCTCCGGAGTGATCGTACAGTATGCTCTGGAGGCTGCACGCCAGATTGAAGATGAAACCGGAAAAAGCATACGCGTTGTGGATCTGTATTCCATAAAACCCCTCGACCGTGAAGCTGTCCTTTCCGCTGCAGCTACCGGCCATGTCATTGCTGCACAGGATCATAATATTTACGGCGGTCTCGGCAGTGGTGTGGCACAGATCCTGGCAGAAAGCAATGTCAGCTGCCATTTCAAGATCCTCGGTATTGACGACCGCTTTGTTGCCATGGCACATGCCGACTATCTTTATTCTTTGTTTGAGCTTGATACAAAGGGGCTGAAAAAGAATATGTTAAAAATACTTGAAATGCTGTAGATTTTCCTTGCAAAATCGCCAGTTTTCTGTAAAATAGAAAGGTGTATGTCTAATGATAAAGCATACACCTTATTATATGTAATTAATGAATTTGAGCATGAATGGAGGATTTCGATGATACAAGCAAGCAATGTCACATTACGTCTTGGCAAAAAGGCCCTCTTTGAGGATGTAAATATCAAGTTTACCGAAGGAAACTGTTATGGACTGATCGGTGCCAACGGTGCCGGTAAATCTACTTTTCTGAAGATCCTGAACGGCGAGATCGAGCCGTCAAAGGGTGATGTCATTATCACACCGGGACAGCGTCTTTCTTTCCTGAAGCAGGATCATTTCCAGTATGATGCATATCCTGTGCTGGACACCGTTATCATGGGAAATGAGCGTCTTTACCAGATCATGAAGGAAAAGGATGAGATCTACGCAAAACCGGATTTCAGTGATGAGGACGGTATCCGTGCAGCTGAGCTTGAAGAGGAATTTGCTACCATGAACGGATGGGAAGCGGAGTCTGATGCTGCTACCCTTCTGAACGGTCTTGGTGTCCCTACCGAGACACATTCCATGATGATGAGCGAGCTGCCTGCCAATGAGAAGGTTAAAATCCTCCTGGCTCAGGCCTTGTTTGGTAATCCGGATATTCTCCTTCTCGACGAGCCTACCAACCATTTGGATCTGGAAGCGATCCGATGGCTGGAGGATTTCCTGATCGATTTTGACAATACCGTGATCGTGGTATCCCATGACCGTTACTTCCTCAATAAGGTCTGCACTCATATCGCAGATATTGATTATGCAAAGATCCAGCTTTATGCCGGAAATTACGACTTCTGGTATGAGTCAAGCCAGTTGATGATCAAGCAGATGAAGGAAGCCAATAAGAAAAAAGAAGAAAAGATCAAGGAGCTGCAGGAGTTTATCCAGCGATTCAGCGCCAACGCTTCCAAGTCGAAGCAGGCAACCTCCAGAAAACGTGCTTTGGAAAAAATTGAGCTGGACGATATGAAGCCTTCCAGCCGTAAATATCCTTATATCGATTTCCGCCCGGAGCGTGAGATCGGTAATGAGGTTCTTACCGTAGAGCATCTTTCCAAGACCATTGACGGAGTGAAGGTTCTGGATGATATTTCCTTTATCATCGGCCGCGAAGATAAGGTTGCATTCGTAGGCAGCAATACGATCGCCGCTACTACCCTGTTCCAGATCCTTGCCGGAGAAATGGAGCCGGACGAGGGATCTTACAAGTGGGGCGTGACCACAAGCTTCTCTTACTTCCCGAAGGACAACACGGAGCTTTTCGCCAGCGATGACACGATCGTTGACTGGCTGATGCCATTCTCTCCTGAGAAGGATCCGACCTATGTACGTGGTTTCCTTGGACGTATGCTTTTCCCTGGCGAGGACGGCGTCAAGAAGGTAAATGTCCTTTCCGGTGGCGAGCGTGTCCGTGTTATGCTGTCCAAGATGATGATCCTCGCATCCAATATTTTGATCATGGATGAGCCGACCAACCATCTGGATATGGAGTCGATCACTGCATTAAATAATGGTCTGATCAAATTCCCGGGCGTAGTGCTTTTCACCTCACAGGATCATCAGTTTATCCAGACGATCGCCAACCGTATCATGGAGATCACTCCGGGCGGTCTGATCGATAAGATCTCTACCTACGACGAGTATCTGGACAGTGATGAAATGGCCCGCAAGAGACAGCTTCTGTCTGTACAGAATGAAGATGAGGATTAATGCATCGAATTACTGAGCCTGATTTATAAAATGACGGATAAGCTGAAATTTATCATATAAAACAGAGAGGAATATGAAGTCGGTTCATATTCCTCTCTGTTTTTAATAACTTATATTTGTTTCTTAATCAAAACTCTTTTTCCCTCAAACGCAAAGCCGTAATGACGAATAGCCTCCTGTGCAATTCCCCGGCTGTACAATTCTGCATCGTACTTCTTCTCCTGAATCTGTTGTAATGCGGTGTGTGCTGTTTCCTCCAGAGATTTTTCTCTTGATCTGTTTCGTACTTTAAACTCTATAATGATCGCCGGTATTTCAGAATCTTTACCACCTTTTGGTATCATCATCACATCATAACGACCAAAGCCACTTTCCCGATTTGATCGAATTTCATAGCGATTGCTTTGATCTGCCATCATGCCCAGTACAAATCCATGATAAAATCTTTCCGGATCGCCCGTTTCATCTGCACCATTTCCCACATCAAAATAACTAAACGTAGCCATGGTGATTCGATTCATATAATGGTTCATTCCATCAAGATCATCTGTCAGCAGATATTTCATAAATTCGTTGTAATTCGCCTCTGATGCATCAAACCAACTCCGAAACATTTTACGAAACATTCCCTTTGTCTCCATGTTGGTCATTTTCAGATGATACATCGACATTCGTTCTTCTCCCAAATAGTCTACCTTTATCACTCTCAGATAACCACTGGCTACCAACAGACTCCAAACGGCATTTTCTTCCCTTTTCAACTGTTGAAATACAATCTGTTCATCAAAATGCTCCACAACTTCTTCATCATTCAGAAGCTTTTCCATTTTTTCTTTCATTTCTGCCGTGGACTTTTGAATCAGATCATTCACCAGCCCATTCGAACTGGTGGCAGTCCAATAGGGATTTAATTCTCCTTCTTTTAAATAATTTGTAATAGACCACGGATTATAGATATCTCTTTTTCGTCCAAAAACAAATCCATCATACCAGCGTTTTACCTCTTTCTTCTGACTTCCCCATCCATATTCTTCTAATGCAGAAAACACTTCTTCTTCTGTAAAGCCAAAACAATCCTCATATAAATTTGTTGTTGTTGTTACTACACGTAGATTATTTAAATCTGAAAATACCGATTCCTTCGATATTCTGGTAATTCCAGTCATGATAGCTCTTTCCAGATGCGTATTCGTTTTAAAGGAAGAATTAAACAAGCTTCTGATAAATCCGGCTAATTCATCCCAATACCCCTGTAAATAAGCCTCCTGCATCGGTGTATCATATTCATCCAAAAGAATAATTACCTTTTTGTCATAACAACGATGCAGCATAGCGGATAGAACTTTAATAGAGCGGCAAACCGTATCATTCGATATTTTCTTTTCTTGATCTGTATTATTGGCATAGGCCTCTAATTCACACAGTAATCCCCTCTCACTTCCAGACACATGCTCATTGTCCAGCAATTCCCTATATACAGAAAAGGCATCACTGATTGCTGCAATAATACCATTCCTAGCGTCCTCATAATTCATTCCCTTGACATCTGCAAATGTTAGAGATATAACTGGATACGTGCCTTGAATCGTTCTATATTTTTCGTTTTTCCAAATCTGAAGATTTTGAAATAAATCTCCACGATTCTCGTATTGATTGGAAAAAAAGCAGTTCAACATACTCATGTTTAGCGTTTTTCCAAAACGTCTTGGACGTGTGATCAAAGTAATATCATCTTCCGATTCCCACCACTGACTGATCAGATATGATTTATCCACAAAAAAGCAATTTTTTTCTATAAGTGATGCAAAATCCTGCCGACCGATACTAATTACTTTTGCCATAAAATCACACCTCCTGCCGTCCTTTCACATACTGATAGATCAATATCGCTGCCGAGACCACTACCAGTACTCCTGAAAGCACCTGCGAAACAGCTACACCTGTTCCGAAAAAGATCAGCTGATCCGTCCGCAGACCCTCGATCCACACTCTGCCAAGACCATATCCCAACAGATAGATCAAAAATATCTGTCCATTGTATTTACGGTGCTTTGTAAAAAGCAGCAATATGATCAATACGCCGACATTCCAAAGAGATTCATATAGAAACGTCGGATGCACCTGGATATATCTGGTTCCGTCAATCTCTACAATATGCTTCAGCACAGCGTGAGTCAGATTGGAGGATGCCACATCACTCTCTTTGAGCTGCATGGCAAACAGACCATTGGTATATCCGCCAAATGCTTCCCGGTTACAGAAATTGCCCCAGCGGCCAATGATCTGTCCCGTGATCAGACCAACACAGGCAGTATCCAGAAGCTGAAAGAAATTCTGCTTCCGAACCTTCCCGAAGATAATGGTTGTGATCACACCTGCGATCACACCGCCGTAAATCGCAAGACCACCACCACGGGTATTGAATATCTGCAACAAATTATCCTTATAGTAATCCCAACTAAATACAACGTAATATATTCTCGCACCGATCACAGCAAATACAATATCCCACAGTGCAAGATCCAGATAGAGATCCGGCTCCTGCCCGGTGCGCTTTGCCTGAAATGCTGTCATCAGATATCCCATCACCATACCAAACGCAATGATCATCCCATAAAATGCAATGGTGAAACCACCGATGGTAATGCCCTTGCCCAGTGATGCAATCTCTATCCCCAGATGGGGGAATCGAATATCCGGAGCCATTTCAATTTCTCCCTTCTTTATTTACTTACAAGCTTGACATAGTTTCTTTCGCTCATTTCTATTTGGCTCTAAATCGTTTTACACGTTAAAACGGAACAATACAACATCGCCATCCTGTACGACGTAGTCTTTTCCCTCGGAACGGACAAGTCCCTTTTCCTTGGCGGCATTCATGCTGCCCTGCTCCACCAGATTGTCATAACTTACAACCTCTGCACGGATAAATCCTCTCTCAAAGTCCGTATGAATCTTTCCTGCTGCCTGTGGCGCTTTTGTTCCTTCTGTGATGGTCCATGCTCTGGTTTCATCCGGTCCTGTCGTAAGATAACTGATCAGTCCTAAAAGCTTGTAGCTTGCTGCAATCA
>CAKRHL010000160.1 GCA_934338765.1 uncultured Lachnospiraceae bacterium
GTATGGGAATCGATCGTGCGGAAACAATGATCATAAAGAGCTTCATTATATGTACAATTCATAGCAAATCCCCCTTTCCTCTAACTGATGCCACGGATTGCTCCGTTGCTGTGCAATTTTTGCAATCCTGCAGGCATCTTCAATCCCGCATATTTGCAGGTAAATCTGCCAGCTTGACCCTTGCATCATATTATAGATTGGATGATTTCATAAGGGAAACGACACTTTTTTATGTGAGACATTACAAAGTGTTATGATAATCTGAGATTGACGCACTTATTCCAAAATGTTATGATGCAGATATAAAAAACAGATATCAACGGGGATGTCCTATATTTGGGACACCCCCGTTTTTGGGTGGAAAGGAGTGCGGCTTATGGATATTAATAAATATGTATTGTTTGCAGATGTGGCAAATACAAAAAACTTTACTAAAAGCGGTGAGCGGATGGGATATACCCAGCCGGGAGTCAGCCATGTATTAAAGGCGATGGAACGGGAACTGGGTTTTTCTCTTTTCCTGCGGACTCCAAAGGGAGTAACGCTGACTTCGGATGCAGAGGCAATCCTGCCTCTGGTGAGGGAGCTTTTGGCGGTGAATGAACAGCTGGAGCAGACGGTGAGTCAGATCAATGGTCTGGAAAAGGGACATCTGTGCATTGCGACTTTTGCCAGCATATCCAGAAGCTGGCTGCCTCAGGTGATCTATGCCTTCAAGCTGAAATATCCGGGAATTGAAATTGAACTGCTGGAAGGAGGCACGGATGATATTGTGGGTTGGGTAGAGGACAGTCAGGCGGATCTGGGCCTTCTGTCCAAAAAGCACGCCAGATCCTTGAAGTGGACACCGCTTTATGAAGATGCTTTGATGGCAATCCTTCCAAAAGAATATCCGGTCAATGGAAGAGAGGCTATCCCTATGAAGGAGATTGAAGAATGGCCGTTTATTATTTCGGCGGAGGGTGTGGATTATGATGTTCATGATGCGATCCAGAAGGCGGGGATCACTCCTAATATCCGGTACAGCTCCACAGATGATCACACGGTAATTTCCATGGTGTCAAATCATCTGGGGGTGAGTATTCTTCCTGATCTGGTCATTGGAACGGCAAAGGATAAGGTGCTTGCATTGCCGCTGGAGCCGTATTTTTCCAGAGAGCTGGGGATCGGTGCAAGGGCGGATACCAGTCTGTCGCCGGCGGCGAAGCGGTTTGTGCAGACGATTAAGGAGACTTTGGAGCAGGAAACTCTTGAGGGAGGAGAATAGATTCTGTTGTATCTTATGATGCCACGGATTGCTCCCTTGCGTTGCGAATTTGCGACATTACATATCCTTATGGGGTACATGCAATACTGCTTCTTTACTTATGGGTGAGCCTCCCTTATACTAGGTGCCATAGCAAGGCAAAACAGAATATTGAAATGGAAACAGAGGTGATATTCGTATGGAAGATATTTATGAATATCCTCTGAAACAACATCTTGGAGAGCAAGTTGTTCCTGTAGTTGTCAATGGTGACAGCGTAAACCGGGGGCAGCTTGTTGCGTTTCAGAGGGAAGGAACTCTGGGAGCAAACCTGTATTCCAGTGTAAAGGGAGTCGTCACAGAGGTGACAGAGCAAAGCATTTTTATCAGGGCTGACAAGGAGCAGACAAAGGAGTATGTCCCATTAAAGGGACAGGAGCCGTTGGAGCTGATCAAAGAGGCAGGCATTGTCGGACTGGGAGGAGCAGGATTTCCCACTTATGCAAAGCTTGCAAACCCGTTTCAATCCGGGGGCACAGTGATTATTAATGCGGCAGAGTGTGAGCCGATCCTTTCTCATAATATTGAAAGGATTGAGAAAAAGCCCCAACAGCTTCTGCGGGGCCTGCGGATCGCAATGGATGTGGTGCATGCCGCAAAGGGTGTGATCGCGATCAAGGAGAAGCACACCGGGGCGGTGAAGGCATTGGAGCAGACCAATAAGGATCCGGATATTTCCATTCATCTGCTGGAGGATATGTATCCCATGGGAGAAGAGAGAGCCATTATCCGGGAGGTGCTGGGAAAACTTCTGGCGGTGACAGATCTTCCGCTGGCGGCAGATGCCATTGTGGTGAATGCAGAAACCGCATGCCGGATCCAGGAAGCGGTAGATCTGAAAAAGCCGCTTATTGATAAGGATATGACGGTGGCCGGCAAGATCAAAGGAAATGCGCAGGATAAACTGATTCAGGTATTTCCGGATGTGCCTCTGGGAACAAAGGTATCCGCCATGTTTGACAAAGCGGGCGGCCTTGCAGAGACATATGGTGAGCTGATCATGGGGGGACCATTTACCGGAAAGAGAACTTCTCCGGAGGCACCGGTGGTCAAGACAACAGGAGGTCTGATCGCGGCAGAATGTTTCCCCAAGGGGCCGGACAAGATCGGAGTGCTGGTATGTGCCTGCAGTGCCTGCCGGGAGAGAATGGAACAGTTGGCGGCAAGCCTTGGTTCCGAGGTTGTGGGAGTAGAAAAGTGTAAGCAGGCAGTAGAAGTGAAAGGAAATCTCAAGTGTGAAAATCCCGGAAAATGTCCGGGGCAGGTACAGAAGATCCTGGCACTAAAGAAAGCAGGAGCCCGGGCAGTGCTTGTCGGCAACTGTACGGATTGTTCCAATACCGTGATGTCCTGTGCGCCACAGCTTGGACTTCCTGTGTATCATTCCACGGATGGTGCATTAAGAGCAGTAAATTATCCATTGGTTAGAAAAATAAAGAAAAAGTAAGGAGGAAGCGCTATGTCAATCACAAAAGAAACATTACAGCAACATTTAAAGGACCCGGCAATCTTTTGCTGCCGCAGAGAAAAAGGTCTTGTCATCAGCGAAGCGGATCTGGAGGATCCAAGCCTGTTTGATGACATGGAGGAGGCAGGCCTTCTCTCCTTAAGCCCGGAGGGACTGCGGATCGAGCAGGTGTTGGGAAGTACACTGCTTACCGATGTGGAAGCATTGACACCGATCACGAAGGAAGTGTTAGACAAGGTAAATGAATGTGAAGAAGCCGCCGGGGAGCCGGTGGAAGCTGATTTACCGGCGGAAACCCCGGAGGCAGCACCGATGATTCACACCACGACAGGAGGGAATGGCATGATACATATTGAAATTGACAAGGCATCAAATCTGGAGGGCTTTAAGCTGGACGTACCGGTTGGCGGTGCAGTGGCACCGTTGGCTGTATCTGCGGCAGCACCGGCGGCAGAGCCGGAGAGTATCAAAAAAGTAATCCGTACCCTGATCAAAAAGCACATTAAGATCACGGATGTGGAAATCGGTGATACTACTTCCATTAAGGATGGCAAGATCACCATTGAAAGATCTATTGTGGATAAAGCGGTGAAAGAGGATCCCCTTTGCAAGAGTCTGTCTCTGGATGTGATCTATCCGGATAGGCGCCATGTCTATACCGAAACCATCATGGATGTCTGTCCGATCGCCACAAAGGTAGAAGGAGAGCTTGGCGAGGGCGTTACCAAGGTGGCAGACGGCGTTGTATTTATGCTGACCGGTGTGGATGAAGACGGCGTACAGGTGCATGAGTTTGGTTCCTCCGAGGGATATCTGGACGAAAAGATGTACTTTGGTCATCCGGGCTGTGCCGACGAAAATGACATTATCATCCGCTGTCATGCCGTTATTGAGAGAAAGACAGGAATGAGCCGTCCGGGTCCATTTGCCGCACATAAATGCCAGGACTATATTATTCAGGCAATCCGCAATGAACTGAAGAAATATGACGGAGAAGTGATCCGGGAGGAAACCTGTGAAGATATCCGCCGGAGCGGAAATCCGCGAGTGGTTCTGGTTAAGGAGATCATGGGACAGGGCGCAATGCATGACAATGTCATCTGTCCGACAGAGCCTTGTGGTATTTTGGGAGGTCAGAAAAACGTAGACTGTGGTAACGTGCCGATCATGCTGACACCAAATCAGGTAAGAGACGGATCTATTCATGCACTGACCTGTATCGGACCGGCAACAAAGGAAATGACGAGACATTATATCCGTGAGCCGCTGGTAGAGGGACTGGCAGCAGATCAGGAGCTTGATCTGATCGGCGTTGTCTGTGTTGGATCTCCGCAGGTAAACGATGAGAAAATGTGGGTGTCTGAGAGACTTGGTTCTCTGCTGGAGGCACTGGATATTGACGGATGTATCATTACCACAGAGGGATTTGGCAATAACCATATTGATTTTATCCAGCATATTGGCCAGGCCGGCAAGAGAGGGATTCCGGTGGTTGGCGTATCCTTCTGTGCTTATCAGGGCCAGCTGGTAGTTGGTAATGAATATGCCTCCGCAATGGTTGAGGAAAATATGGACAAGGGCGGCTTTGAAAACAATGTGGCAGGCTGCTCCTGTGTGACAAAGGAAGTCGCAGCCCGTGCAATTCAGATGTTAAAGAATAAGATGGCTGGTGTAGAGATCAAGCCTGCACCAAAGAAATGGAACAACGATGTTATTAATGCCAATAACAAGCTGTTGGGACTTCCGGAAACAAAATTGCTTGATAACGGGACATTACACTAATGGATTATATGATCAATCCCATTAAAATGGGAGGGCTTGTCAAGGAAGTCACGGATGACCGGATAAAAGTCCATCTGCACGGGCGTCTTGGGGTGATCACCATCCCAAAACGACTGGTCATCACTTCCGAACCACTGGAGCCGGGACATGAAATGGAATTTTATTTCAGCTATATTCAGGTCGTGGAAAATCCTTACGACTACGACAGCTCCGATATGGTGACAACCCATGAGATTGAGCCTTGTCTGCTGGGAGGAACCATCTGCGAGGTCAATGATACCGCAGTTAAGGTGAATATTATGAATGAGCTGGGGACAGTAGCCGTACCGAGACGCTGGATATTTACCCCTGTTGTCCTGAAAAACGGACAGGAAACCGAGTTTTATTTTAGCTGTATGAAGGTGATCGGAAAAAGAGATATTCCGGTCGAGTCCATATAATAGGACACAACAGACACAATGAATCTATAAAGGATTTCGTGAAGCTGATATGAGGAATATCATGCAGGGTTCACAGAAAAGGAGGCAATTATGAATTTAACGACCATAGAAGGAATGCAGTCAGAAATTTTTGTACCGATCACACCAAAGCCTGTATTTACGGAGCTTAAGAAACCTTTGAGCGAATGTAAGGTGGCATTTATCACTGCGGGAGGTATCCATAAAAAGGACCAGACCCCGTTTAATACATCCGGCGATTTCTCCTACCGGACCATCCCGTTTGATACTCCTTCCGATCAGCTGATGGTAACCCATGGAGGCTTTGATAACTCTGATATCAATAAGGATGTCAATGCCATGTTCCCGATCGACCGCCTTCATGAGCTGGTGGATGCCGGATTTATCGGTTCTCTGGCGGATGAGACATACACCTTTATGGGAGGCGGTGGAAACGTCGA
>CAKRHL010000161.1 GCA_934338765.1 uncultured Lachnospiraceae bacterium
TAAAAAGAGTGATTTCCTGCCTGTTTGTGATAGGGATCCTGCTGTTTGCGGCACTTTCCGCAAAGGCAGACGAAGGAGAGCCGTTTAAGATGTACACCACCGCTTACCATCACGGCGAGATCACAGCCAGCGGCGTACCGGTCCGGCGCGGAATATGCGCGGTCAAGCGAGAGTGGATGGGACTGACAGCCGTTGTATATGCGTGCAACCCGGATGGGAGTATCGGAGATCTGCTTGGGTATTGGGAATGCCTGGATACCGGCTTTGGCGGTGATGCTGACGGGGACGGTGTTGGAAGCATTGAGGCAGGGAAAGTGATCGATATGTACTTCCCGACCTTGGAAGAGTGCAGGGACTGGATGAAGCAGACCGGTGGAAAGGTTTATGTACAGCTTGTAGATGCGGAGGGATAAGATATGTATTTCTGGTTTGAAGAGCAGGGCCTGATCAACGGAACCTGGCAGAAAGAAGAAAAAGAAAATAGCCCCGAGACTTTGGCGAGCCGGGACTATTACAGCAACAAATAACCATATTTATATGCCTGCCTCTATTTTAAGGCAGGGGAAAGGAAAAATCAATGGAAAAATATAAAGGTGTAAAAGAAGTGGTGGACGGGTTTTATGAAAAGTATATCAAAACACCTGAACACCTGCAGAACCTGATGAATAAAGTTGCAGAGGCAATTGGTGAAATGGAAGATGCAGACCTTCCGGCTGTTGTATATGTGCTTGAAACCCAGGCAAAGGGATTAAGAAATCATCCTGGATTTGTAGATTTAACGGGTGTGCCTGAGCGTGTGTATGGGGTGGATATAATCGTAACCGCCCGCGTGGAGAAAATATGATGAGACAGCTTATATGTAGGTGGTGTCACGGAAGATGTGATCCCGGTGATCTTGTAAATGGTGTATGCCTGGACTGCCTGGAAGCAGAAAGGCAGCGACAGGAAAGATCCAGAACAGTTGTAAGGATCATGAACAGCCCGTGTTATCAGATGGAAATGAATTTTGCAGACAGGAGGTAAAAATTTGAAAATAGTAAAGCTAAAAATCAGAAATTTGTTTGGTATCAGAGAATACGAAGCCGGGGGAGAGAGCGTGGAGCTGTCCGGAAAGAACGGAGTCGGTAAGTCATCCGTGATCGATGCAATTAAGTATGCGTTGACAAATAAGTCAGACCGCAAGTACATAGTTCGCAGCGGCGAGACAGAGGGTGAGGTACTGATCGAGACAGACAGTGGACTCAGGATCAACCGTAAGGCCCGTACTAATCAGGCAGATTATAAAAGCGTAAAGAATAATGGTGTGGAAGTCGGTAGCCCGGAGACCTTTTTAAAGGACATTTTTACGGAGTTGCAGCTGAACCCGGTCGAATTTATGAGCATGACCGAGAAGCAGCAGAACGCCATTATCCTTGACATGATCGAATATGACTGGGACATGAACAAGATCCGTGAGTGGTTTGGAGAGATCCCGGCGTGGGTGTCCTATGACCAGAACATCCTATGTGTGCTCAATGACATTCAGTCAGAAAACGGTGAGTATTTTAAGGATAGGCAGGACATTAAACGTGAAATGCGTAACAAGAAAGCATTTGTTGAGGAAATTGCAGCAACCATTCCTGCAGGCTATAGCCTTGAAAAGTGGGAAAAGGCAAGCGCTGGAGAAATCTACCAGAAGATCGAGCGCATCCGTAAGGAGAATGAAGAAATCCAGAAAGCCAAGTCGCTGCTGGACGAAAGAGACAGCAAGGTAAGGAAATTTGAAGCCGATAGGGAGATCAGAAAAGCGGCCCTTACTACCGAGTTTGGAAACCGGAAAGCACAGATCGATAAGGATATCATGCAGTTACAGGAACAGATTAAGGCATTAGAGACAGAACGTGCCGGATTGGATGAACGTCTTGCAGACAAGATTTCAGTGGTGGAACAGGTATACAATGCCAACGTTGCCAAGTATGATGCCGAGGTGGAAGCATACAAGGATTACCGAGATAAAGAAGTGCAGGATGTATCAGAGTTGGTTGCGCAGGCGGCAGAGATCGAACAGATGAAGTCACACATCAATGAGTACCGCCGGATGCAGGATCTGCAGAAAAATATTGATGAACTTTCCCAAAAATCACAGACCCTTACAAACCGGATTGAAAAGGCCCGTGCTCTTCCGGGAGAGATCCTTGCAGATTGTAAGATCCCTATTGCGGGTCTTACCGTAAAAGATGGAACGCCACTTATCAATGGCCTGCCCATTTCCAACCTGTCAGACGGTGAAAAACTTGATCTTTGTATTGATGTGGCAATCCAGAACCCTAAGGGGCTGCAGATCATTCTTATTGATGGCGTGGAGCGGTTGTCTACTGAATGGAAGAACCGCCTGTATCATAAGTGTGAGGAAAAAGGTTTACAGTACATTGCTACCAGAACTACGGATGCTGATGAGATGACCGTAGTGGAATTTTAAGAGGATGGATATGGAGAATACAGAATTGGCAGTAAGCAGTGGGACAGTTCCTGCAGAAGCAAGAAGTGGCAGTAACCAGATGATGATTAGTCGGCAGGCACAGGAAGTACAGGCGGCTATGGTTATTGCTAAGAAATTCCCCAGAGATGAATACGAGGCTACCGAGAAGATCCGGCGAACTTGTCAAAGGTCTACATTGGCAGAACAGGCAATTTATTCCTATCCCCGTGGTGGGCAGAATGTAGCGGGCCCATCTGTCCGGCTTGCGGAAGCTCTTGCACAGTGTTGGGGAAACATTGATTACGGCATCATTGAACTGGAACAGAAGTCTGGTGTGTCCGAGATGATGGCTTACGCATGGGATTTGGAAACAAATACCCGTGTTACAAAGATATTCAGCGTGGAACATAAGAGAGATACAAAAAAAGGTTCTTATGTATTGACAGACAGTAGAGATATTTATGAGGCAACGGCAAATTTTGGAGCCAGACGTATGCGTGCGTGCATCCTTGGAGTAATCCCAGGTGATGTTGTAGATATGGCGGTAAATGAGTGTAAGGAAACTCAGAAAAAAAGCTACGGTGAATTGCCCAGTCAGGAAAAAATTAACAAAATTGAAAAGTTGTTTAAAAAGGATTTTGGAGTAACCAAAAAGCAACTTGAAACATATGTGGGACGTGGAATGGCTTCGTTTGGAGCAGAAGAGATTACCGACCTCTGGGGCGTATATACCGCTTTAAAAAATGGACAGGCCAAGGCAGAAGATTACTTTGAACCGGAAAAAAGGGAAACTACAGACGAACCTTTACAGAATATGCCTGATAACGTCAAACAGGAAGCGGAGGAAATTTTTAAATGATATTAACAGCAGAAAATTATTATACAAGGGAAGCGGACATGGAATATCTGTCCGTTTCCCAGTACAAAAAGTTTGCCGGATGCCTTGGGCGGTTAGGCTGCGAAGCCAAGGCAATGGCAGAGCTTAACGGCGAATGGGAAGATGAAAAGAGCACAGCACTGATGGTTGGATCTTATGTTGATGCTCACTTTGAAGGTACGCTTGATCTCTTCAAGGCGCAGAACCCGGATATCTTTACCAAACAGGGAGCCTTAAAGGCAGAGTATCGGAGAGCAGAAGAAGTCATTAACCGCATTGAGCGTGATCCGTACTTTATGTCCCACATGGCCGGACAAAAGCAAGTCATTATGACGGGGGAGCTGTTCGGAGCAAAGTGGAAGATCAAAATGGACTCTTATTTCCCGGATCAGCTGATCGTGGATCTGAAAACCATGAAATCTTTAGGAGAACGCTTCTATTCTGCTGATTTTGGCAACATGGATTTTATCCGTAACTGGGGGTATGACATCCAGGGCGCCATTTATCAGAAAATTGTTGAAATTAACACAGGAAAGAAGCTGCCATTTAAGATTGCAGCGGCATCCAAGGAAGAATATCCAGATATCGACATCATACAGGTGGAACAGAGCCTTTTGGATGCAGCACTGGCAGAGGTTGAGAAGAATGTCCCCAGAATACTGGCAATAAAAAAAGGCGAATATGATCCGGTGCGGTGCGAAAAGAGAGACTGCAATTATTGCAAGCACACGAAGATACTGACACACTCCATCTGGTCGGATGAACTGCTGGTGAACTTATGAGGGACTCTATCATCGTAAACATGAAATATGCGGACTATGATCTGATCGACGGTACACCCAACGTAGAGCGGCATCACTGCTTAATGGGACCGGACAGGGCAAAAGCTGACGAAGATGGTCTGTGGGTGCCGCTGACAAGGGAACATCATACGGCTGGAAAGACAAGCGCACATCAATGTAAAGAGATGAGAGTGCTTTTGCAGATGCTTGCACAGGTTTCATACGAAAGAGATAGATGTGCGGAGGGAATGAGTAAAGAAGATGCAAGAGAAACTTTTAGAAAAAGATATGGGAAATCGTACTTGTAGGACATTTACCATTCAAGGTGCCTTTTGCGGAGATAAGTGTTTTCCATCACTTAATCAGTACATAGCGGAGCTTGGACGGAATCCTCGTTGTGGTGCGAAGTATAAAAAGCAATATGTCATGATAGCCACGAACGCGATACGGCGTGATTTGGGGCGGTTTCATACGGATAAGTCAGTAATATTGCATTATACCTTTGCAGAGCCGAGAAAAGGCGCTAAGCGTGACTACGGAAACATTTTTGCACTGGCAGATAAGTTTATAGAGGATGCACTTAGGGATTGCAGAGTGATACCGGATGATAATCCGCATTATGTTAAAAACTTTACCCATGATTTTATCTATACGGACGGAGAACCTTACATCCGCGTGGAAATAGAAACAGTTGAAACACTGGAACCATAATGGTGATGTCACCGGAATGGTCAAAAGAAACTGTAAATCTGGTAACAGCAGCGGCACACATCACGGATATGCCATAAAGCCTCCTGTCTGACAGGGCAGGAGGAGAAAGGAGAACTTTGGAAAATCAAAGATATTGCATCTATGTGCCAAAAGCGCATGGTGAGCCGCAGGAAATAACAATAGCGGATCTGATCCCGGTAGGGCGTGAAAATGCCATATCTCGGAAGATGCTTGTTGCGCTGTGTGTGGAGCGTGGGCTTGTGGACAAGAAAGCCAAGGACAAAGATCGGGCCATGAGAAACCTGCTTAACAGGGAAAGAAAAGATTATGTGATTTTAAATCTTTCTGATGGGAACGGTTACTACAGACCTACGCATAAGGAAATGCTTGATTTGCAGAGGTTTATCAGGCAAATGAAAAGCAGGATAAAAGAACTTTCCGAAGATTTGAAGCTAGCACAGGCACTTTATGAGGACTATCAGAGAGGGAGGATTGTGGAAAATGGCAGGCAGACAAAACAAAGTAGGACTTGACTACTTTGAGCTGGATTGCCACATGGACGACAAAATTAAATTGATTGAAGCTGAATTTGGATTAAAGGGTTTTGCAATAATCGTTAA
>CAKRHL010000162.1 GCA_934338765.1 uncultured Lachnospiraceae bacterium
GCTTGACAAGAAGATGGAGCTTCATATGTCCGGTGAGGATACAGAGCTTGATAGAACGGTTATCGATGAGATCGGAGATCCGTTACAGCATCTGCTCCGTAACTCTGCAGATCATGGACTGGAGAGTAACGAGGAGAGACTGGCTCTTGGCAAGTCAGAGGTTGGTAACATCTGGCTGAATGCATATCAGGATGGTAACAATGTCAATATTGAGGTTCGTGATGATGGTGCGGGGATCAATATTGAAAAGGTTAAAAATAAGGCACTTGAAAGGGGAACGATCACACCGGAGCAGGCCGAGGTTATGACGGATAAGGAGATCATTGATCTTTTGTTCCTGCCAAGCTTTTCTACGGCAGAAAAGATCACAGATGTTTCCGGACGAGGAGTTGGTCTCGATGTTGTTAAGACAAAGATCGAGGGACTTGGCGGTAATATTGAGTGCCGTTCCGTTGTGGGAGAGGGCAGCAGCTTTATCATTCATCTGCCATTAACGCTTGCTATTATTCAGGCACTTATGGTAGAGCTTGGCAATGAGAAATATGCAATTCCTCTTGGAAGCATCCAGACGATCGAAGATGTGGCTGTTTCCGATATTAAATACGTTCAGACCAAAGAAGTGATCAATCTTCGTGGTACGGTTATCCCGTTGATCCGTCTGGATCAGATCCTTGATGTGGAAAGCTCATTGGAGAATCCGGAGAGTCTTACCGTCGTCATTGTCAAAAAGGGAGATAAGCAGGCAGGACTTGTTGTTGACAATCTGATCGGCCAGCAGGAAGTGGTTATCAAGTCGATCGGAAGCTATATCAATTGCAGCAAGATCATCAGTGGAGCAACGATTTTGGGAGATGGAGAGATTGCTTTGATCTTGGAAGTTAATACTTTGGTATAAAGGGAAAGGTATGGTGAGTTTAGTATGGATAGTAATAATGTACAGAATTTGGATACAGCAGGAAATGAGAAGCAGTATATCGTAGTGAGACTTGGCTCAGAGCAGTATGGTATCGATATACAGTATGTAGACAATATTGTCCGAAAGCAGAGGATTACGAGGGTACCAAAGGCGCAGTATTATTTTAAGGGTGTCATCAATCTTCGTGGAGAGGTTATCCCTGTTATGAGTCTCCGATTAAAGTTTGATCTGGAGCCGGATGAGTATACCAATGCAACCAGGATCATTATTATTAAGCTTGAACAGCATTCTGCAATAGGCATTATCGTAGATGAGGTGAAGGAGGTAGTAACCTTATCGGAGGATGCCATTGATAAACCGACCAGCGCAGACAGTTCAGGAGATTCCAGAATACAGTATCTGAGCGGTGTTGGAAAACAGGAGAGCGGATTGATCTCTTTGCTTAATATTGCAAATGTAATCAACGATAAAGAGGCAGTATCATAAATCATATGAGGTGATGTCGATGCAGATAGATGAAGAAAATATTGAGGATATGGAGTTTGATATCCTTACAGAGATAGGAAACATAGGAGCCGGAAATGCAACTACAGCATTAGCGAAGCTGATTGACGGCCGGGTAGATATGCATGTGCCAAAGGTAGAAATGCTCGCTTTTAAGGATCTGGCAGAGATACTTGGCGGAGCAGAGGAGTTGGTGGCCGGTATTCTGCTGAGCCTGGAGGGAGACATTGAGGGGTCTATGCTGTTTGTACTGGAAAACAAGGCAGCCCATCATCTGGTGCACCGTTTAATGGGAAGTGATGGAAGCACTGTAGAGGATAATTTTACAGAGATGGAATTGTCAGCGTTGGTAGAGATTGGCAATATCATTTCCGGAGCTTATCTGACGGCGATATCACAGTTAACCAATTTAAGCATCATTCAGACCGTTCCCAGTCTTGCGATTGATATGGCGGGTGCAATTTTAAGTGTACCGGCAATTGAGTTTGGAAAGCTGGGAGATAAAGCACTTTTGATTGAATCACAGTTTCAGGACGATGAAATTGATGTTTGCGGGTATTTCATTTTGATACCTACGCTGGAGTCATATACACGTATTTTGAAGTCATTGGGATTGTAGGTGGAAAAATGGAAGGAACAATGATCAAAGTCGGAATGGCAGATGCTAATATCTGTCATTCGCCGGATGCAATAACCACACTGGGACTGGGGTCTTGTGTGGGGGTCGCATTATACGATAAAACGACAAAGACTGCCGGTCTTGTGCATGTTATGCTTCCGGATAGTACCAAGGTGCGGCAGAATCAAAATAAAGCGAAATTTGCGGATACCGGGATTGACATGCTTATTGACATGATGCGAAAGGAAGGCGCAAACTGTTCGCTGCTGACCGCAAAGATTGCAGGTGGCGCCCAGATGTTTGCCTTTGGCAGCAACAATGATATGCTGCGTGTGGGACAACGCAATGTCGAGGCGGTAAAAGCAAAATTAAAAGAACTGGGAATTCGTATTCTTGCTGAGGAGACGGGAGAAAATTATGGTCGTACGGTGGAGTTTTATCCGGAAACAGGCGATTTTATGATCAAATCAGTGGGAAGAGAAAAGAAGATTATCTGATCAGGAGATTAGTATGAAAACAGAGTATATTCCTAAGGTGATTACACTTCTGGCAGGTGCCGTGGTATGTATCGTATCGATTGTCAGACATATGGATACCACATACAGTCTGGAGATCCTGCTGGCAGCGCTTATTATATTTTATATTATAGGCTGCATTGCAAGGCGTATTATTGAAAAGGTTATGACAAGTAATCGTTTTATCAAAGAAGTGACAGAGGATCTGGAAAAAGAACAGACAGATTCAGACGAAATAGAAAATGCGGACAATGCGGAGACGGATGAGCAGACAAAGTCCCAGGAGGATTAGAACAAGAGTTTCATGATCATAAAGGGGATGAGGGAAATTTATGAACGATAAAGATAGAACTGCTTTGTGGGAGGAATATACGGCAACACGTAGTCCGAAGCTGAGAGAGCAGTTGATCGTAGAATATGTGCCTTTGGTAAAAGTAGTTGCCGGCAGAATGGGGATGTATCTGGGGTATACGGTAGAGTATGATGATCTGACGGGATATGGAATCTTTGGTTTGATCGATGCGATTGACAAATTTGAGCTGACCAAGGGAGTTAAGTTTGAAACATATGCCAGTCTGAGGATCAGGGGAGCAATTCTGGATCAGATCCGGAAGATGGACTGGATTCCGAGAACATTACGTCAAAAGCAGAAAAAGCTGGAAGCAGCCATTGGACAGATGGAGACAGAGCTTGGAAGAACCCCGACCAATGAGGAGCTTGCTAAAGCACTGGATGTGACACAGGATGAACTGGATGCATTGATCAATCAGACACAGGTTGCCAATCTGGTATCGCTGGATGAATATCTGGAGCAGGGAAGTGAGGTTCGGGTCGATGCAGGGAATAAACCTGCTTTTTTACAGCCGGAACAGGTGATGGAGAAACAGGATCTGAAAAGGCTTTTAGCAGAGGCAATCAATTCTCTCACGGAGAAAGAACAAAAAGTGATCGCACTTTATTATTATGAGGAACTCACATTAAAAGAGATCAGCAATATTCTGGAGGTTTCCGAGTCCAGAGTATCGCAGCTTCATACAAAGTCTCTTCGTAAGATGAAAGAAAAATTAGGTTCTCAGAATATGGGTGTCCTTGGAATTTGGAATATTTAGGCTGCCGCCCATTTGTGGCAGCCTTTAAATTTATTCGCGCAAAGGTGAAAGGAAGGTGACCGCAATGAAAAGAAATGCCTTTTTTCAACTGATACAAAAGAATGATGGATTGTATTTAAAATCATATCCTGCATTACATGGGGGAGCACCTCTTGCTATGGAGGACATTATGCAGTATTTGGAACAAAAGAAGATCATGGATGTCCAGCTGGGAGATATCGCTTCCTTTGTGGAGGAGGCATCGCAGCAGAAAAATGCAGAAAAAAAGATATTATCGGAAGATCGTCTGCCGGAGAAAGAATTTCCATTGATAACCATGGATCCACAGAGACGATTTGCAAAGATTCGTCTTTATCCGCCGTCAAATGGTGGAATGCGTATTACATCTGAGGAGATCATGGATCGCATGGGGCAGCTTGGAATCAAATCCGGTGTGATTGAGGACAATATCCGGCTCATGCTGAAGGGGCGTTTATATTGCACCGATGTACTTGTTGCGAAAGCAGAGATGCCGGTGCAGGGAAGTAATGCGGTGATCACCTATCATTTTGATGTGGATAAAACATGTAAACCGGCAATGGATGAGGCCGGAAATGTAGATTTTCATCAGCTTGATATGATCGAGAAGGTCAGTGAAGGACAGCTACTTGCTACTCTGAAGCCTGCGGATTATGGAAAACCCGGCATTGATGTGACGGGAGGTGAGATCAAGCCACAGAAAGTGAAACAGCTTTTTTTAAAGCATGGAAACAACATCCATTTATCGGAAGATGGCTGTGAAATGTATTCAGAGGTTGCGGGAAATGTAACGCTGGTGGATGATACAGTATTTGTATCAAACGAGTATGAGGTGCCGGCTGATGTAGGAGCCTCAACCGGTGACATAGAGTATGATGGAAGTGTTCTGGTCAAGGGTAATGTTTTGACGGGATACGCCATTAAAGCAACCGGTGATATTACCGTGAATGGTGTCGTTGAGGGAGCAAGTCTTATAACGGACGGAAAGATCGTATTAAAGCGTGGAATTCAGGGAAAGGGCCAGGCACAGCTGCAGGCCGGAGGAGATATTATAAGTAACTTTATCGAAAGTGCCAATGTTACCTGTGGAGGCAGGATCATGACGGAAGCAATCATGCACAGTCAGGTGACGGCGGAGGATGATATTGTTGTCAGAGGCAAGCGTGGGATGATCGCCGGAGGATCTCTCAAGACCAAGACAAAAATTGAGGCAAAGACCATAGGCTCTACTATGGGTACTCTGACAGAGCTGCAGGTTGGTATTGATCCAAAGCTTGTAGAGCAGCACCGTCTTCTGGAGAAGGAGCTGGAGCAGCTTACCTCCGAGCGGGAGGGATTAATGCAAAATGTAATGCTGTTAAAGAAAAGAATGGATGCCAAAGGAAAGCTGGATGATGAAAGGATGGCTTCGCTTAAAAAGACAGGAAAGAGGATCCAGGAGATTGATGCACGCTTGGAGGAAAATGCCGCTGAGAGAGAGGTCCTGGAGGGTGAGTTGAATAAAAAAGACAATGGTCGTATCATTGCTGAAAATATTGTATATCCGGGAGTAAAAATGACTATATCCGATGTCAGCAACACGATCAAATCAGAGGTACAGCACAGTGCTTTCGTCAGGGACGGAGCGGATATCCGGATCAGAGCCATTTGATAAAAGAGGAGGGATAAAGATGTCATTATCAATTGATTACATTACAATGCCGCCAAAATCACAGGAGGTATCACAGATACAGCATGGAGACCAGGTGAGATA
>CAKRHL010000163.1 GCA_934338765.1 uncultured Lachnospiraceae bacterium
GTGCAAAGCCATAATGCGTTGACCGATGAGACGGTGACGGAGTATCAGACGCTGCCGGAGGAGCTGGTGGGCTGTGACAGGGAGCAGGCGCAGGAGTACTGCAGCAAGTACAAAAAGAATATGTCTGCCAAAGAGTTTCTGGATGGTCTGCAGAGTGTCAGCCTGATCTCCTTTTCGCCGGAGCGGCTGACCATATGCAAGAATTATGACCAGTCAAAGGTGAAGTTTCGATATTATCTGATCTCTGACGGTTCTGAGGTGATCGCCTATTATGGCGATATGAAAACCGTATATGAGCATACGGGGATTGCTGTTTCCTCCCTTTCCAAGAAGGAAAAACAGCAGCTCAAAAAGGGCATTGAGGTAAAGGATGAGGAAGAATTGTACGGCATACTGGAAAATTATTCCAGTTGACACATAGAGAAAAAGAAATGGAGAAAAACATGCGGGAAGAAGTGATCGTGATCGGTGCAGGTGCATCGGGAATGATGGCGGCGGTGACGGCAGCAGAGAAGGGATGCAGGGTGCTTGTCCTTGAGCAGTTGTCACAGCCCGGCAAGAAGATATACGCGACAGGAAACGGAAAATGTAATTATACCAATGAGCATCAGGCACCGGAATGTTACCGGGGAGAAGAACCGGCATTTATCCGAAAAGCATTGGAGCATTTTTCCTGTCAGGAGACGTTAGCAGCCTTCCGGAAGATGGGAATCCTGCCTCAGGCAAGAGACGGCTATTACTATCCGGTATCCGGACAGGCAGCTTCCGTGGTGGATGGGCTGGTTCGGCGGATGGAGATGCTTGGAGTGACACTGCACACGGAGGAGCGGGTACAGTGCATTACAGACAGGACAGCAAAGGATGGCACGGTAAGTTATCAGGTTCAGACAGATAAGGCATCGTATCAGACACGGAATGTCATCCTTGCAGTAGGAGGAAAGGCGGCACCGGTTCACGGCTCCAGAGGAGACGGTTATAAGCTTGCCCGGAAGCTGGGGCTGCAGATCGTTTCTCCGGTTCCGGCTCTGACCTCCTGTGTACTGAAGGGAGATTTTACAAAGGAATGGGCTAAGATACGGGTACGGGGCCGTGTGGAGCTGTATAGCAAAGCAGGAGAGCTTCTTGCAAAAGATCAGGGAGAGCTTCAGCTTGTATCCTACGGTCTGTCCGGTATTCCGTGCTTTCAGGTGAGCAGATACGCTGCCAGAGCATTGGAGCAGGGGGACAAGCCATATCTGCTGCTTGATATCCTGCCGGATTATCCGGAGGAGGAGCTTAAGGAGGAGCTTTCCCGCAGGCGGGAGGATTTTGCGTCATACGCAGCAGAGCAGGCATTGGAAGGCATGGTGCATCAGGTTCTGGGAAGAGTCCTTCTCAAAAGCCTTGGTTTAAAGCCAAAGGATAAAGCGGGAGAATGGAGTGACCGGGATGTCCGACGGATCGCAGACCGTTTCAAACAATGGAAGGTTGGCATCGAGCGAGTCAACGGATTTGATTTTGCGCAGGTGACGGCAGGAGGAGTCCTTACAAGCCAGCTTGATCCGGATACCATGGAGGTGCGTAAGTCTCCGGGACTTTACATTACGGGAGAGCTTCTGGATGTGGACGGTATCTGCGGGGGATATAATCTCCAGTGGGCGTGGACCAGCGGTTATCTCGCAGGAACGGCGGCAGCAGGACGTGTACACTAAATGGGACATATAGTGGGATCAATACCGGGAATAAATTTTCAGATACATAAAATATAATAAGCAGAATAGAGGATTAACATGATCAAGATTTCACAGATAAAGGTTTCTTTGGATAAAATCTGTCAGAAGGTTCCGGCAGAGCTCGTCAAAAAAGGAATCATCGGAGAGGAAGAAATAAAGCTTGTCAAAAGAGCTGTGGCAAAGCAGCTACATATCAGGGAGGAAGAAATAAAAAAAATTCAGATTCTCCGCAGATCCATGGATGCCAGAAAGAAGCATCAGATGCAATATATTTATCAGGTGGTTTTGCAGGTGCCTCAGGAGGAAAAGGTACTTCACCGTTATGGAAAAAATGATGCGGTATTATGGAAAGGTTTCGGAAACGGCAATGCAAAATCGTCCGGAAAGGAATCCGCAGCTGCAGCATGTGTGCCGGATATGGGACAGAGAAAACGGCCGGTCATTGTGGGGATGGGACCAGCCGGATTGTTTGCGGCATTGGAGTTGGCAGAACATGGACAGAATCCTATTATATTGGAACGGGGCTGTGATGTGGAAAAACGCCAGAAAAAGGTGTCCCGGTTTTGGGATACCGGCGAACTGGACGAAAACTGTAATGTACAGTTTGGGGAAGGGGGAGCAGGAACCTTTTCCGATGGAAAGCTGAATACGCTTGTCAAGGATCCCACAGGCCGGGGCAGAAAGGTCATGGAAACCTTTGTGCGGTTTGGGGCCCCGGAGGAAATCCTCTATCTGCAAAAGCCCCATATTGGTACAGATCTGCTGGGACAGGTTGTGCGGAATATCCGGGAACATATCCGGGAGCTGGGAGGAGAGGTGCTTTTTGAGACACAGTTTCTTCGGGCAATGTGGCAGGAGGATACGCTTAAGGGAATCGTATATCTTCGGAATGGCACAAAGGAGCATCTGGAATGTGACACGTTGATCCTGGCAACGGGGCACAGCGCCAGAGACACCGTAAAGACATTATATGACAGTGGAATCTTTATGGAGGCGAAGCCTTTTGCGGTGGGAGTACGTGTGGAGCATCCGCAGGAGATGATCGGACAGAATCAGTATGGCGATCTGTACGAAAAACTGCCCACAGCAGATTATAAGCTGACTTACAACACTGGGGAAAAACGTGGCGTGTATTCGTTCTGTATGTGCCCTGGTGGATATATCGTCAATGCATCTTCGGAAAAGGGGCGTCTGGCGGTAAATGGAATGAGTAACCATGCCAGAGACGGACGCAATGCCAACAGTGCTATCGTGGTTACGGTGGATCCCTCTGATTTTGGAGGACGTGATCCGCTGGCGGGGATCGCCTTTCAGAGAAAGTGGGAGGAGGCAGCATACAAAGCCGGTCAGGGAAAGATACCGGTACAGCTTTTTGGTGATTTTTGTGCAGGAAGGAAAAGTACCGGGCTGGGACAGGTGATACCGTCCATTAAGGGACAGTATACACTGGCCAATGTCCGGGAGGTCATTCCGGGATTTGTGGGAGATGCCATTGAGGAAGGCTTTGGAGCCTTCGAACGACGGATCCATGGATTTGCCCGTGAGGATGCGATCCTGGCAGGAATTGAGAGCAGAACCTCCTCGCCGGTGAGGATATGCAGGGATGAGTCATTGCAGGCAAATATCCGGGGGATTTATCCATGCGGAGAGGGAGCCGGATATGCCGGAGGGATCACCTCTGCAGCGATGGACGGAATCCGTGTGGCAGAGAGTCTGATCAGGCAATGATGAAACGGATAAATAAGAAATAGAGATTTGTGTGATAAACATTTAGAAAAGAGGATTATTATTATGGATGAAAAGGGAATTCAGAGAATTAATGAACTGGCACATAAAGCAAAGGCAGAGGGACTTACCCCTGCAGAAAAGGCGGAACAGAAAAAGCTGCGCCAAAAATTTCTGGCAGATATCCGTGCGAATGTACGGTCACAGTTAAATAATATTTCTGTTATTGAAAAGGATGGAAGCATTACAGATTTGGGGGAGACCATTGGCAAAAAGAAACCGGTTCGTCTGGAGGATGCAGAATGACGAAGGAGGAAGCCAGAGAGATCATGAAAAAGCTCCGCCGGGAGATGACGGATCAGGAGCGCTGCCGTCAGAATGAGGAGATTCGTGAGCAGCTTCTGGCTGATCCCGTATGGAGGGAGTCATCCTGGTTTTATCTGTTTGTGTCCTATGGAACAGAGGTGGATACAAGAGAGTTGATCCGGGGACTTTTAGAGGAGCAGAAACAGGGAAAAACGATCCATGTGGCAGTTCCAAGAGTTGCAGGAAAAGAGATGGACTTTTATGAGATCCACGATATGACTGATCTGCAGTCCGGCTATCATGGAATTTTAGAGCCGGCAGAGCATTGTCCGAAGGTAGAAGCGAGGGAAGGGATCATGCTGTTACCGGGACTTGCCTTTGACAGAGAGGGACACCGTGTGGGATACGGCGGCGGATATTATGACCGCTATCTTGCCCGGTTTGGTGGTCCTTCCCTGCGTTTATATGCGGTTGCGTATGACTTTCAGATCGTGGATCATATCGAGGCCGGGGAGCATGATATCCCGCCGCACCGGATCATCACTTCACAGAACAAACACAATTAAAACACGTTTTCTTCATAATCACATCACAAAGGAAACATAATTCGTTGCTAGAATAACATCATAAGATAAAACAAACGGCGATATAATGAGTTCTAAAGAACCCATATTAGGAGTTTAGCCGCATTCGAGAAGAGTAAGGAACGGAAGGGAGAGATTGTGATGAGAAAACAGGATTTAGCAAAGGTGGCAGCGTATGCTGCAGTGTTTGGACTGGTAGGAGGCGTGACATTTGAGGGGGTTAATTATACTGCCAATCATTTTCTTGGAAATGCAGCAGTAGAAAGCACCGCCACGCCGGCAAGCAAATTAAAAACAACAACGACTTCAACAGGAAGCAGTGATGAAAGCTCCGAAGGAGTATCCACGGTGGCAGCCAATGTGCTTCCGTCGATCGTAGCCATTGATGTAACGGTTCAGGAAAATACACAGGATGTGTTTGGTAGAAGTTATTCCAAGGAATCATCCGGCAGTGGCTCCGGCATTATCGTAGCACAGGATGACAGTAATCTTTATATTGCAACCAACAATCATGTGGTACAGAATGCAACCAAGGTATCTGTCAAGTTTAACGATGACAGCACTTATACCGCAAGCGTTAAGGGAACCGACACAGATTCCGATCTGGCAGTGGTTGAGATACCGATGAAGGATCTGTCCGATGACACCAAAAATAATATCAAGGTGGCAACCCTTGGGGACTCTGCCAAGGTAAAGATCGGAGAACAGTCTATCGCTATCGGTAATGCTCTGGGCTATGGTACATCTGTTACCGTTGGATATATCAGTGCCGTTGACAGAGAGGTTGCTTCCGAGGATGTCAATATGAAGCTGCTCCAGACCGATGCCGCTATCAACCCAGGCAACAGTGGTGGTGCTCTTGTGGATGACGAGGGCAAGGTTATCGGTATCAATTCAGCAAAATATTCTGACACTACTGTAGAGGGTATGGGATTTGCTATTCCGATCTCCACGGCCATCCCGATCATCAATGATATTATTGATGCACAGCAGGTATCTGAGGATGAACAGGCATATCTGGGCATCAAAGGAACAGATGTTTCCAGTGAAATCTCCCAGTATTACAATATGCCGGAAGGAATTTATGTAGGTAAGGTA
>CAKRHL010000164.1 GCA_934338765.1 uncultured Lachnospiraceae bacterium
TTGTAGTCAACATACTCCCGATCCGTGGTGCAAACTCCATGGCTGAGGGATACAATGCAGGTATGCTCCAGACCGATGCAAAGTACAAAGTATATCTTCATCAGGATGCCCTGATCCTCAATAGGCACTTTCTTTTGGATACCCTGGCGATCTTTCAGGAAAATCCGCAGATCGGTATGATCGGCATGGTGGGGACAAAACAGCTTCATAAAAACGGCTGTATCTGGTCCAATCCCATGAGAACCGGAGCCCTTCGTTCCCATCTGATCACCACGGCAGATGAATACTTTGATATTCCTATTCCCGAGGGACGTGCGTTCACCCCTGTGGAAGCCGTTGACGGTCTTTTAATGATGACGCAGCAGGATTTTCTGTGGCGCTCCGATCTGTTCACCGGCTGGGATTTCTATGATCTGGCACAGTGTCAGGAGGTCCTCCGGGCCGGTTATCGTATTGCCGTACCATATCAGGAGACCCCATGGGTACTTCATGATAGTGGAGCACAGAATCTAAAAGACTATCACACATACCGGAAAACCTATCTGGAAGAATACTGCCCGGACAACCAGGTGGAAATTGATGCCTGCTCCCGTTTTATTGCTACACAGGCAGAAGCTTCGCCCCAGAAAGCTGCCGGGAAAGATACCGCTGTTGATACGCTCCTTTCCCTGATCCATGATAGAAAATATGACGAAGCCCTTCATTTTACCCAGGAGAATCTGTCCCAGAACCAGGACAATGAATTATTCTGTATCCTGACGGTTTTCCTACAGATCTACCAGCAGGAAAAGGATGCTGGGATCCACGAGGTATTTATCCCTCTGGAATCAAAGGAACAAAATGTTGACTGGCTTCCTTTACATTACCAGCGGATCTGCCGCTACCTGTGGCGGATGGAAAACAATCTTCCGGAGGAATATCAAAAGGAAGCTCAGGATTATTTTTCACGCTGGCACGTATCAAAGACTGCCTGCGACCGTATCCGCATCCTGTGTCTGCCGGAGTAAAAACCAGTATAAAAAGAAGATTGTCAGATATGAGTATTCTGACAATCTTCTTTTTTATTTATCTTTTTCTTATACCAAACCTTCTACTTCCGTTTTATCCCTGGTTCTCTTTTCTTTGTTTTCCCCTGCTGCATAACAGACACAGCACATAAACAACCGCCGCCGTGATCACAATCTTTTCTGTCGGCCAGGCAAAGCAGATTCCTCCGGTTCCATCGGCAAATCCACCGTCCTGATTCAAAAATACTTCAATAAACAGATAGCTCAGACCATAGCCTGCACCAACACCGGTCAAAATTGCCATCAAACAGGTTACGGCCTTTTCCAGGATCAGCATTTTTTGCATCTGTCCCTTTGACATTCCGGCTACGGACAACAGATAAAACTCTTCCTGCCGCATAGTCATCCCCGCTGCGGTTACATTGAATATCTGCAGCAGGCATACAAACAAAATAAAAATGCCGATTCCTATGCCTCCCTTCTCCAACAGCTCCATCTCCCGGTTTGTATTCCCCTTATCCTCATCGTACCACGACAGATCACCGTTTCCGTCCCTGTCGGATACCAAAACAAAATTTGCATCGGCAGACTTTGTATTCAGTTTTTTAATGTAAGCAGCCAGATCTTTTCCTGCCTCTCTGATATCACGTTCAATGCCAATATATACTGAACCGGTACCTGTCTTATTCTTTTCCGTAAATGCCACAACACCCGTGCTATACAGATCATAGGTCTTATCAGCCATAAGTACACCTACATTACGTCCCCCTGCCAGCCACTCGTCCATCAGATATGCCGAATTATACGTGTCCTCTTTAATGATAGCCTGAATCGGAAGCTGTACGACATTACCACGGTCTGCCTCAATCTGCTCCAACGCCATCTTCATGTAATATACTCCCGTAATATGATCACTTCCCCAGCTCCTGATCATATCCTGATAGTCCTGTATAGGATATCCTGTTTTCTTCATCAGTTGTTCTGCTTCCATCCAATATTTATTAAGTCTCTTTTCATATTTACGATATCCGGCTGACTTTTTTGGTAACCATTCATCTTGAGGAGGCGACGGTTCCTCTCCCAGCTTTTTCTCGATCATCTTTAACTGACTAATGACCCGGTTACATGCCTCATTGGTCAATACCGGGAACTTATCTCCCACCTTATAGTCGGTAAGACGTATATCCTCCTTGACCGCATTTCCATCCTCATCCTTGGGATTATATTTATAATCACATAAAATGATACCATTTTCCTTTACCATATTATCATAGTCAATCTCTCCCGATACAATTTGACTCTTTATGGTATCCAGATGTTTCCGGTCATATCCTATTGCCGTCAGATAACCGTACCAGTCATCATCCCCTGCATACTTAAAATGTTCTTTCTGACAAAAACCCGGGAGATACAGATTCCCCGGACGATAAAGTCCTGCCTTTTTTACTCCTTTCAGTCCGGACACATCCTGACATATCTTCTCTTTTTCTGCCACGGAACAATCCCCCCTCACTTCAATGGCTTCCGTATATTCTACATGAGTTCCCTGGGTACTGTTCTCATAGGTGGAATACGTTGTCTCCACACTGCTGAAAATAACGGAAAATAACACCATACTGATAAAAAGACCGATAAACATATAGATCTGGCTGCCCGGATTACGGGTCATATTCCGTACCGCATATTCCCACTCCACACCAAAAATTCTTCCCAATAAATGACTGACAGGATGACGTTCCCCTTTTTTCTTCGTCTTTCCTCTGCGCAAACCATATACACCACCACGCAGTGTGTCATTAACAGACCGGTTTCCCGCCTGTCTCGCCGGCTCCATCAAAGCAAGAAGCGTCACACCGATGCAGAGCAGACAGCTGTATAAAACTGCCAAAGGATAAAAATGAAACCTTGCCGGTACCTGAAGCATCAGGCAGTCATTGATCCATCCCTGACAGCTTCGCAATAGAGCAAATCCTATCCCCGTTCCCAAAACGGTACTGACAAGTGTCAACAGTATTCCTTCCACGGCCAGCATAAAGGAGAGCTGTCCCTTTGACATGCCCACGCATCGTAACACACCATACTCTTTCATACGCTCCAGCACCGGAAGCATCATGGTATTGCGGATCACCAGCATAACAAAGGATGCAAACAAGGCACCGATCATCGCCACGATCGCATTGCCCGCCGACCTTGCCATGCTGTCTTCGTCTGTTCCCTGCCCCATATGAGTCGCAATGTCAGAATTGACACGCACCGTATATCCCGTATCCTTCTCTATCTGACTGGCACATCCCTGCAGATCGGATCGATCCTTCGCTCCCACATAAAGGATATAATACACATGCTTTTCTTCATTTCCCCCATCATCGATATAATCAGTATATCCTTTTTTGAGGTATGTCTCCCGTACCTCCGGAAGCTTATCGAGCTTCTTCTGCATCCGACGGTAATCTTCCGGCTTCCATTCATCATCCCCATCAAGTGTCGTTGCCCCTACCGGAAAATCATCCATCTCCATCTCGCAGCCATGCTGCTCTACCATAGCCGATTCATAACCATAATTCATGATGGTAAACCCAACGGTAATACTGCAATAGCATAAGATCACAGAAATCGTGATCGCCAGCAGGGAATATAAGGTCTCCTGCGGATGCTTCCTGCGATACCGGAATACCAATGTCAGATAATAACCAAGCTGCTTCATATCTTACACCTCCTCTTCCGTGGACGGTGCCTGTTCCTGTGGATCACTGTGAAGAATATCCGAAGAGAGTGCGTGCTTTACCCTTGCATCCGATATGATCACTCCATCCGACAATGTGATCACTCTGTCTGCCATGGAAGCAATCCCCGGATCATGTGTCACCACGATAAGTGTCAACGAAAATTGCTCCACCGCCTGCTTTAATAATGCCATCACCTCCAATCCGTTTTGATGGTCCAGGTTGCCGGTTGGTTCATCAGCCAAAAGCAGACTGGGATGATTGGCCAGTGCCCTGCCTATGGCAACGCGCTGCTTCTGACCGCCCGACAATTCCTCCGGCAGATGATATTTTCTGTCCTCCAGTCCCAAAATCTTCAGAAGCTGTTCTAAATATCCTTTGTCCATCTGTTTTGCATCAAGCCGTACCGGAATCTGGATATTTTCCTCCACATTTAACACAGGAACCAGATTATATTCCTGAAAAACAAATCCAATCCTTCTTCTTCGAAAAACTGCCTTTTGTTTTTCTTTCATGCCCAATACATCTTCGTCCTCCAGCTTAACCGTTCCCTCCTGAGCATCATCCATCGTCCCCAGCAGGTGAAGCAGTGTCGATTTTCCGGAACCGCTGGCTCCTGTCACTGCTACAAATTCCCCTCTCTCCATGGAAAAGCTCACATGATCCAGCGCTGTCAACCGGTTTTCCTTTTTTCCATAAATCCTGGTAAGATCCTTTACTTCCAAAAAAGCCATATTTTCCTCCATCCTTTCTCTCATCTCATATATTCATCGTACCAGAACCTTCTTACATTCCCATGAATCATATCTTACAGTTTTGTAAGATAAAAATTTTCCAAAAGCTTACGAAATCCGGAATACTGATTCAAACCTTGTATACGTCGGCATTTCTACGCTACTGTATGCCACCAGCGTTCCATCCTGCCTCTCAATGATCTCCCGCGCCAGAGATAAACCAATCCCTACACCTTTATGTTCCCTTTCCCCGGCTCCTCTCACCTGATAAAAACGGTTAAATATCTTGGGCAGCTCCTCCGCCGGAATCCCCGGTCCCCGGTCCATGATCTGTACCGTCAATGCCATCTGGGTCTTTTCCCACGTGATCAGTATTTCTCCCTCCTGTGGACTAAATTCACAACAGTTTTTGATGAGATTCTGAAATGCCTCTGTCAGCCATTCCTTCTCACAATAAAAGCTGCATGCTCCGGGTCCCTGAAACCGAATATTTAATTTTTTGTCCGGAAAGCTGCAGACCACTCTTTCAGCACATTCCCTGAGCATTACCTCCAGATCATTCTCTGTCTTTTCAACCGGAAGCATCCCTGATTCCAGCTGTGTCAGTTTCAACAGTCCCATAACCAGCCAATGTATCCTCTCTACCTGCTCCTGCGCCTGCAGTACCATATGATGGAGCTTATCCTCTGTCAGATTACGCCCAAATATCTCCAGAAAAACCTGCAGCGCAGCAAGAGGTGTCTTGATCTGATGCGAAATATCTGTCATCATCTCCTTCAGATATTTCTGCTCCTGTACATGACTGATCTCCCTGTGTCCCAGCACAGAAACACTCTCCAGCACACGACTCTCCAGTCTGCCCACTGCCCCTTCCTCCAACGGATGAACCAGCCTCTTTCTCCAGATATCTTTTGAACTTCTCTGAGC
>CAKRHL010000165.1 GCA_934338765.1 uncultured Lachnospiraceae bacterium
ACCGGGAAATGCTCCTGCTGTATTGATCAGAGTGATCACCGGACGATGAAATTTCTCTGCCTGCTTCATCAATCGAAGAGCTTTGCGATATCCCTCCGGATTTGGCTGTCCAAAGTTACAGTTGACATTCTCCTCTAAGGTATGTCCCTTCTGAATCCCGATCACAGTTACCGGCATGCCATTTAAACCGGCAATTCCTCCAACGATCGCACCATCGTCACCAAACAGACGATCCCCATGAAACTCCAGAAAGTCGTCAAATATTTCATCAATAAACTGTTTTGCACTGGGACGGTCGATCTGACGGGCAATGGTCACAGATCTCATACTCTCATTCATTTCCGTTTCCTCGCTTTCCTGCCTGATGAAGCTTCAAAATCTTTCCAAGCTCTCCACGCAATTCTTCACGATGAACAATGCGATCCACAAATCCATGATCCAGCTGGAACTCTGCTCTCTGAAATCCCTCTGGAAGCTTCTGATGGATCGTCCCCTGAATCACTCTCTGTCCCGCAAAACCGATCAAAGCCTTCGGCTCAGACAATATAATATCCCCAAGCATGGCAAAGCTGGCTGTGACACCTCCCGTAGTAGGATCCGTCAATACCGTAATATAAAGCAGACCTGCCGCATCATGACGTCCCAACGCCTCTGATACCTTCGCCATCTGCATTAATGAAATGATTCCCTCCTGCATCCTGGCGCCACCGGATGTAGTAAATATAATGATCGGAAGTCTTTCCTCTGTGGCTTTTTCCACCGCACGGGTAATCTTTTCACCAACAACAGAACCCATACTTCCCATCATAAAATGACTGTCCATAATGGCGATAACCGCATCGTTTCCCTCAATCTGACAACGTCCCGTGACAACTGCCTCCCGGAGCTTTGTCTTATCCTGTGCTTTTTCAATGATCTGATCGTAATCCGGATATTCCATGGGATTCTCCGGAATCATATCTGCATCAAACTCCTGAAACGATCCCTCATCACAGGTAATGGCAATCCGCTCAGCAGGCGTCATACGAAAATGAGCTCCACAGCTCGGACACAGCTTATATTCTGTAATCTCCTTTTTGTATATGATCATTTTACAAGTGTTGCATTTGATCCACATACCATTTGGAATCGATGGTCCCTGTTCTTTTTTCTTTCGATCCGTCTTTTTTTTCTCCGGTGGAGTATCCAGAGAAAAATAATTTTTTCTCTTACTAAATAAATTCACAAGATCCTTCCTTTCTCTCTGTCCATATTATGGTACAGATATGCGATCAGCAGATCACTCTTTATCTCTCATCTGCCATACACCTATTCGGTTAAAATCCCACGAAAATTATTTCAATACCTTCTCCTCAATAAAAGATGTATCAAACTCTCCAGCCACATAATCCGGATGACTTAATATCATTCCCTGAAAATCTATATTGGTATCAATCCCATCGATCACAAACTCATAAAGCGCCCGGCGCATTTTTGCAATAGCCTCCTGGCGGTCCTTTCCACGGACGATGACCTTTGCGATCATAGAATCATAATACGGTGGGATCACATAATCTTGAAATACTGCAGCATCCACACGGAGCCCCAATCCGCCTGCCGGCAGTAAAAGAGACCGGATCTTTCCCGGACAAGGTGCAAAATTTTTATCCGGATTTTCTGCATTGATACGACATTCAATCGCATGACCGCTTATCTGAATATCATCCTGTGAGACTGACAATGGTTCACCTGCAGCAATACGGATCTGTTCCTTGATAATATCAATCCCCGTGACCATTTCCGTAACAGGATGTTCAACCTGTACTCTGGTATTCATCTCCATAAAATAGAAATTGCCGGATTTGTCATAAAGAAATTCAATCGTTCCTGCACTCTGATATCCTGCTGCCTTCGCTGCACGCACTGCGGCTGCACACATTTCTTCGCGCTTCTCCTGACTGAGTGCCGGTGACGGAGATTCCTCCAACACCTTCTGATTCTTTCTCTGAAGAGAACAGTCTCTTTCTCCGAGATGTACCACATTGCCAAACTGATCTCCCAACACCTGAACCTCGATATGTCTGGCGTTTTCGATCAGCTTTTCCATATAAACCGCATCATCACCAAAGCCCGCCATAGCTTCTCCCTTGGCAGACTCGTAGGCATTCTCCATCTCATCACGGCTCCGCACAATCCGGATGCCCTTTCCGCCGCCTCCAGCAGAAGCCTTGACCATCACAGGATACCCCAGACTGTCTGCTACCTCATAAGCTTGATCAAGGCTCTCGATAACTCCGTCACTTCCCGGAATCACAGGAACTCCTGCCTTGATCATCATTTCTCTTGCATTGGCTTTATTGCCCATGGCGTCGATCACAGACGGACTCGGTCCTATAAATTTAATGTTGCACACCTCACACATAGAGGCAAATGTACTGTTTTCAGACAAAAATCCAAAACCCGGATGTATCGCCTGAATCTTTTTTTCTACTGCTACACTGATAATATTCTGCATATTCAGATAGCTCTCTGCCACCTTGGCTCCGCCAATACAAACGGCCTCATCTGCCATCTGTGTATGTAAAGCATCCCTGTCTGCCTCCGAAAAAACAGCCACTGTCCTCACGCCCATCTCCCGGCAGGCACGGATTATACGAACAGCTATCTCTCCACGGTTCGCAATTAATATTTTATCAAACATGCGCTCCTCCATCCCATCCTCACAATTATCCAATCATAAAGATAAATTCTGCCTGTGCAGCTACTTTATCGTCTACATAGGCTGTTCCCTGTCCAATACCGGCATTCTTTTTCAGCTTCACAATGGAAACCTCCATACGCAGTGTATCACCAGGCACTACTTTTTTCTTAAACTTTGCCTTATTTATCCCGCCAAAATATGCTGTTTTTCCTTTAAACTGCTCCTGGGAAAGAATTGCAACCGCTCCTGCCTGTGCCATTGCCTCTACGATCAGCACTCCCGGCATCACCGGCTCGTTTGGAAAATGTCCGGCAAAAAAAGGCTCATTCATTGAGACATTTTTGATAGCCGTCACGCTCTCTCCCGGCACCATATCAACAATACGGTCTACCAGCAGAAACGGCTGACGATGGGGAATGATCTCCATAATCTGCTTAATATCCATTACACATTCCATTTCATCTTCCTCCATTTTATCCAATTCTGAACAAAGGCTGGCCAAACTCAACAAAATCTCCATCCTGAACCAGCACCTCTTTGATGGTGCCGCTAACAGTACTTGGAACCTCGTTCATAAACTTCATCGCCTCAATAATACAAAGGGTATCTCCCTCTGCAACGGTATCTCCTACCTTCACAAAAGGATCCTTGTCCTGTGCCGGCTTCGCATAAAAGGTTCCCACGATCGGCGCCGTAACAACCTCTCCTTCCGGCTGGACATCTGAAACACTCTCTGCCGGCGTGCCGCCTGCCATGGCTTCTCTGGCACCATTTTGTACAGATGCCACAATATCCTGTAAATCAGAAAGTGACGGAGCGTCCGGTATTTCCGGCTGGGCTGCTGCCGGCTGGCTTACTGTCTTTCCCGCATTCCCCCGTACCAGACGAAGACCATCATTCTCCCTGGTAAGCTCCATTTCTGCCAGATCTGTCTCTTCAAACAGATCGATCAACTGCTTAATCTCCTCGTAACGCATGCTTCCTTCCTTTCTCATCTGCTATTATGCAGCAGATATATCCCTTAAGAATTCCTGTTTAACCCTGCCATTTTTTGAAACACAGCACAGCATTATGACCACCAAAGCCAAGTGAATTCGATAATACATATTCTACATTATCTACCTGTCTTCCCTCATTCGGGATCACATCCAGATCACATTCCGGATCCGGTGTTTTATAATTGATCGTTGCCGGCAGGAAATTATCCTGCATCGCCTTCACACAGATAATCGCTTCGATTGCTCCGGCAGCACCTAACAAATGACCTGTCATAGATTTCGTAGAGCTGACCGGCACCTTATGTGCCATCTCTTCTCCCAGCGCAAGCTTGATCGCTGCAGTCTCACCGATCTCATTGGCATGGGTACTCGTTCCGTGAGCATTGATATAGGATACCTGCCCCGGTGTGATCCCGGCTTCCTCCATGGCAAGCGTCATCGCCTTTGCTGCACCGGAACCATCCGGAAGCGGGGAAGTGATGTGATATGCATCCCCATTGGAGCCATATCCAACGATCTCTCCGTATATCTTTGCTCCTCTTGCCTTTGCATGCTCTAACTCCTCAAGGATCATCACACCGGCACCCTCTGACATAACGAATCCATCTCTATCCTTATCGAATGGCTTACATGCATCCTTAGGATCAGGATTTTTGGATAATGCCGTAAGATTTGTGAAGCCTGCAATACCAATCCGGCAGATTGCTGCCTCTGCACCACCTGCAAACATCACATCCTGACGTCCGTCCTTGATCTGGCGGAACGCATCGCCAATAGCATTAGTTCCCGTCGCACATGCTGTCACGACATTTTCACAGATTCCTTTTGCACCATAACGGATTGCAATATTACCTGCTGCCATATTACCAATAGTCATAGTGATAAACAGCGGAGACACTCTGGCAGGTCCTCTGTCATTCATCTTGGTCACCTGCTCTTCCATGGTCATCAGACCACCGACACCGGATCCCACGATCACGCCAACCCGGTCAGCATCCTCCTTTTCCATGTCAAGACCACTGTCCTCAAATGCCTGCACGGCAGCCCCCAGGGCATATACCGCAAACAGATCATTTCTCTTGACATCCTTCTTGGTCATATAAAGCTCCGGATCAAAGCCTTCCACCTCTCCGGCAACCTTTACCTTAAACTCTTCGGTATCAAATTTCGTGATCATCTTAATTCCGCACTGACCCTTCCGGATATTGTCCCAGAAAGTATCTACCGTGCTGCCCAGGGGCGTTACCGCTCCCATACCCGTTACAACTACTCTTCTAGCCATTTTCTTACCCTCATTTCTGCTTTTCTATGCATCCAGATCATCTCTTACCCTTATTACATTACCATACCGCCATCTACATTGAGTACCTGTCCGGTAATGTAATCATTCTCAGCCAGAAATACTGCCGCTCTCGCAATATCCTCAACCTTACCGCCGCGTTTCAACGGAATTGCACTGAGGATCGCATTCTGTACATCCTCCTTTAAGACAGCTGTCATATCTGTCTCCACAACTCACGGTGCAATGGCATTACAGGTGATTCCTCTGGATGCCAGCTCCTTTG
>CAKRHL010000166.1 GCA_934338765.1 uncultured Lachnospiraceae bacterium
TTCATACACATATAAGTGAGTTTTGTCCACCGCCTCATACTTGTGGATGTTCATCCCATCCAGTATCGTCATGGCTCTCTCCGGTTCATCCAACACAAGCTCCAGTCTCTTTTCGCACTGCTGGAGAAGCTGCTCCTGGGAAAGCTCCTTGATGAGACATCCCTTATGAATAATTCCGAAATCCGTGCAAAGCTTGGAAAGCTCTTCGAGAATGTGGCTGGAGATCAGAATCGTCAGTCCCCGTTCCTTGGCCAGGCAGCGGAGCATATCACGTACCTCCGCAATCCCCTGGGGATCCAGTCCATTGATGGGCTCATCCAGAACCAGAAAATCCGGATTACCCACCATAGCCAGACCGATACCCAGACGCTGCTTCATTCCCAAAGAAAAGTGACCTGCCTTTTTCCGTCCCACATCAGAAAGTCCCACAGTATCCAGGATCCAGTCCGCATACTTTTTATCCTTGATGCCAAAGAGTCTTGCCTTGATCATCAGGTTATCTCTCGCGGTCATATTGGCATAGATCCCCGGCGCCTCGATCAGGCAGCCGACTCTCGGCCTTACCTGGGAAAGCTCCTTTCCGGTACATCCAAAGATGGAATACTCCCCTGCCGTAGGGTTTGCCAGACCACAGACCATTTTTAAAAATGTGGTCTTGCCGGCACCGTTTCTTCCGATAAATCCATAGATTGCCCCGCGGCGGATATGCATATCAATATTGTTGACTGCCTTGTAACGCCGAAACTGCTTTGTCAATCCATGGGTTTCTAATAAGATCTCATTCATTCTTTTGTTACATCCTTTCCTTATGATGTCTACCAGTATAAAGAACATCTCCTAATATAACGCTAAGAAAAAGTAAAGAAAATCTAAAGATTATTTGGAAGTCTGTAAACGGTATCCGATCCCCCATACCGTCTGAATATATTCTTTCTCCGTAAGACTTTTGAGCTTCTTACGGATATTGCTGATATGCACGTCCAGAGTTTTGGTCTCACCCATATATTCCTCCTGCCAGGCATAAGTAAAGATTGCCTCCTTACTGAATACCTGACTGGGATGTTCCAGAAGCAGCTCCAGAATCGCAAACTCCTGACGGGTCAGATGTTCCAATTCCTTCCCGCCGATCCAGATCTGATGCGTCCCCTTCTCTAAGGATATTTCTCCGCAGCTGATCCGGTCCGGTGCCTGCTCCCTGCCTGCATGACGAAGCTGGATCTGCACCCTTGCAACTACTTCTTTAATATCAAAAGGTTTTGTAATATAATCATCTGCTCCGTTCGTTAATAACTCCAGCTTTTCTTCCATGGCATCCTTCGCAGTCAGTACGATCACCGGCACATCCCCCTGACGGCGGATCATTCCCAGCACCTCTTCCCCTGTCATCCCCGGCAGCATCAGATCCAGAAGCACCAATGCCCACGACTCCTTTTCCAACCACAAAGCCGCCTCCGTCCCGGAAAAGGCTTGTCCACATGTGTACCCGTTTCCGGACAGTGCTTCCTTTAACAAATTATTGATATTTACATCATCCTCTACGATCAGTATTTTATTCATATATTTCCCCATTCTGTTCTATTCAAAATTTTGCCTTGGTGGTCTTTTATCATTCCTGCATTGTCAGGGCTTTCATACGCATCGCATCTCAAGATTCCTGCTTCGGCAGTCTGCTCACCACCCCCGCGCCGATGAGACCCACCAATGCTCCTGCGATCATGCCGCTAAACCACAGAACTCCCATATAATATACAACACCGGAGGATTCCAGTACGATCATTGCCACCAGGATCTGTCCAATATTATGGACAACTCCTCCTGCAATACTGACCACCGGCAGACGAAACTTTCCTGTCCGGTGCAAAAGAAGCATCACAATGGTACTAAACATTCCTCCCGCCAGACTATACCACAGAGAAAACAGATTGCCGAAGGTAAATGCCACCAACAGGATCCGTATGCCGTTGATCACCATGGCATCTGCCGTCCCCAGACGGTAAATGGCCACCAGCACCACCAGATTGGTCAGCCCCAGCTTAATTCCGGGAACCATTCCCAGCGGGGGAAGCTGTGCCTCCAGCCATGACAATACAAATGCCACTGCGATCAGCATGCCTCTGAGGGCAATTTTCTGTGTCCGGTTCATTCTGTCATTTCCTCCTAATCTTTCTATGTACTGCTATCCTTTTATCCCAGCATTATGAATCTGTCATTTTCTTTTTTATACACTGCTGTTTTCAGAAATATCTTCTCATCCCTGCTTCTGCGTCCGGATCCAGTCCTCCAGACGATCCTGCAGTACGATAAATGGGACAGGTCCCATTCCCAGATAATATTTGTGAAACTCCTTTAAGGAGAACTTCTCTCCCAATGCTTCCTTTGCTTCCGAAAGAAGCTCTTTGATCTCCAGATATCCCAGCGTATACTGCATATAGCTCACCGGCTCTGCCACCACCGAATCATATATAATAGATGCCTGGGAACCGTCAAAACCAAAATCCTTTAAAAATACGGCAAGCTTTTTCCTGCTCCAGCCGTGATAATTCACATTGATATCTGCCTTGGCATACAGACATAACGTGGCAATGAGATTTTCCGCATTTAACTCTGCGGTATCCTGACTCATGCCACTGATCCCATAACTGTACTTCTCCGCATATGTTCCCCAGCCCTCGGCATAACCGCCCACACTGACGATCCGCCGGAAAAGCGCCGGTTCCTGTGACAAAAAGTACGCATTCTGGTACAGATGCCCCGGATAAGACTCATGAGCAATGGTGGAAAAACATTCCGTCAGATCATAATCTTCACTCTGATTTAGATATACTACATTATCCTTGTAGTCGTCAATAGGAGATGTGAGATAAAGCGCCGGGCTCAGACTGTCCTCCAAAGATTCGTCTACATATTTCACCTGACATTTCACATCCTCCGGCAATGGCTCAAAATCGGTACTGATCTGCTCCTTCAGATAATCCACCGTCTCTGCCGGATCTGTACACGAATATTGAAAATCCTCCGAATCATAATAGGCATCCGGGGACTTCGTGATGATCTGCGACATTCTCTTCTGGGAGTATTTAAGTCCTTTGTCTACCAGCCGTTCAATCTCACGTATACTGCGGGCAGATCCCGTCATGGACTCCATCAGATATTCATAATACTTCTTCCCCTTGGGAAGCTTGCACAGGCCTCCCTCGTTGTTTCCTGTCCCTTTTAACTGCTCCAGTGCACCGATCAGACTCTGATACGCCGGGATCACCGATTCCTTCACACAGGTTTTATTCTGCTCCTGATATTTTTTTCGCTCGGATGCAGACAAACCATCGATCGCTGCAATTCCCTTTTCAAAAGAGGACAGCAGATAATTCTCCTCCGGTTCCGCAATAAAATCCTTACACTGCTTTATGATCGCCTCACAGGTAGTATCGTCCATAAACAGATGCTTTTCTGACTTCATCTGTTCAAAAGCAATGATCTGTCCAAAATAATCCGGGAGCTGGCGAAGCAGCATCAGATAATCTTCCACATCTTCCTTGTCCCAAAAATGATACTCTGCCAAGATCAGCGGAAGCTGCGCCTGAATCCCGGTGGTCGGTCCGAGGCATTCCTGATATTCCAGTACATCCGAGCTTTTCAGCTCCGTCTGAAGCAGCGTATGAAGAATGTCATATTCCAGTTTCTGCTCCTGATCCAGTGCATCATAATCAAACTGCTCCAGGGAGGACAGCCAGTTCTCATCGGTCATGATGCCGTCCCGAAAATCGGACAGACTGTATGTACCAAGCGTCGGCTGCTCCAGCTTGATCCCATACTTCTCCGGCTCCTTCAGAGTATAGTTTAATGTCAGGGTATCCTCTGACACCATCAGACGAAATACCTGCTGCATAAAATCATCAAATCGTTCCCCGGTGTCTTTTGAATCCATCCCTTGCTTAACAGATGGATGGGAAAGAATACTCCCTCCTGATCTATCGCCGTTTTCATGAAAACCTATGTAAAAAACTGCCGCCAAAAGAAGGAGGATGACCGCAGCGATGAGGGTTATTTTTTTGTGATTAGTTGTCTTATTCATAGGGATATCCTGCCTTTCGAAGGGGTTGTATGGTTATAAATGGGACATAAATTTCTCTGCGGATGCAAGTTCCGCCTGTATCATACTATATATATGTTGCTCCGGGAAATCTATGACAGAGGAAACAGTTTTCCTTACGATTCTATTGAATCCTGTATTACTTTACTTGTTTCCAATTATACTCCATAACCTCAGCTTGCACAATTGCAGGATATCTCTTTGAAACTCCGTTATACGCAGAAATTGTGTGCAAGCAAGCAAGCTCTCCTGCATTACGAATTTATGACATTATGTATATAATTTTGAAGAAAAGTACAAAATAGAAAACAAAAACTTTGAAGAAAGTCATAAATTGCCTAGTTAGAACTTTGAAGAAAAGCACATTTTTATGTATATTAACATTGAAGAAAAGCACATTTTATGTTAATATACCTATAAATAAGGGAGGAAATTATGTATTATAAAAGAAAAGCTTATCATAAATTATTAGAGTGGAAACAACATTATTCCGATAAATATGCTATTTTACTGGAAGGTGCCCGTCGAGTCGGGAAATCAACAATTGCGGAAAACTTTGCCAAAAATGAATACAGATCATATATATTGATTGATTTTTCAAAAACATCAAATACCATTTTGGAATGTTTTGATGATATTGGAAACTTAAACATGTTTTTTTTAAGATTACAGGCAGAAACAGGAATAACACTATACGAACAAGATTCACTAATTATTTTTGACGAAGTACAGCTTTTTCCAAAAGCCAGACAAGCAGTCAAGCATCTTGTCGCCGATGGAAGATATCATTATTTAGAAACCGGTTTCTTGATTTCAATCAAAAAAAATGTGCAGGATATTTTAATTCCATCGGAAGAAATGAAAATACAAATATATCCTATGGATTATGAAGAATTCTGTGATGCAACAGGAAACAATTATGAACTTTTGCATCAAATTTACAATACAAACAAAGCAGTTGGGCAAGCAACAAACAGAAAATTGATGCGCGATTTAAGAACCTATATGGCAGTAGGCGGCATGCCTCAGGCTGCAGAAGCTTATGTTGCGGGTAAAAATTTTTCACAAATTGATATGGTAAAACGACAGATTATCTCTCTATACGAAGATGATTTTAAGAAGATCGATCCCTCCGGCCGGATCTCAGCTC
>CAKRHL010000167.1 GCA_934338765.1 uncultured Lachnospiraceae bacterium
ATCCAACAGTATCTGAACCGCAGAAAGCCGGGACAGACAAGATATTCCACTCCCCGCAAGGAGGAGGATCTGGTGGAGATCCAGTCAGGTGTTTTTGAAGGAAAGACCACAGGAACCCCGATTTCTTTGGTTGTCTATAACAAGACCCAGCGCTCAAAGGATTATTCAGAGATTGCAGGTTATTATCGTCCGGGACATGCAGATTATACATTTGATCAAAAGTATGGTTTCCGGGATTACCGGGGGGGCGGCCGTTCCTCCGGAAGGGAGACCATTGGAAGGGTAGCTGCCGGTGCCATTGCGGAGGAGCTGTTGAAGACTCTTGGGATCAAGGTGCAGGCATATACCAAAAGCATTGGTGACATTTCAATCAATATGGAGAAGTCGTCTCTGGAAAATATCATGAAAAGTCCTCTTTATATGCCGGATCCGGAGGCATCCGAAAAGGCAGAGATACTTTTGGAACAGAAAATGCAGGAACAGGATTCTGCAGGTGGCGTGATCGAGTGTATTGTAAAGGGAATGCCTGCCGGGATTGGAGAGCCGGTTTTTGATAAGCTGGATGCGAATCTGGCAAAGGCGGTGATGTCCATTGGGGCTGTCAAGGGAATAGAAATTGGTGACGGTTTTGCGGCAGCAGAAGCCTTTGGCTCACAAAATAATGACTCATTCTGCTGTGGAGCCGATGGCAGCATTGCCAAAGCCACCAATCATGCAGGGGGTATTCTGGGGGGGATGAGTGATGGCAGTGACATCATACTCCGGGCTGCGATCAAACCGACCCCGTCCATTGCGAGAGAGCAGCAGACAGTAAACCGTGAAGGGAAAGAGATCGGGATCTCGATCAAGGGACGTCATGATCCGATCATTGTCCCGAGAGCGGTAGTTGTAGTAGAGGCTATGACAGCAATCTGTGTACTGGATATGCTTCTTCTGGGAATGACATCCCGCCTGGACAAAATACAGAGTTTCTGGAACAGATAATTACTGATAAAATACAAATGCCGGCTGTCAGGATAAACAGCCGGCCGGGTCCGGTATATTCCAACCGGATATGTTGATGGATACATTGCTTCGCAGTGATTACTTTAGAAGCCGTTTCCGCAACAGCAGCAGAGGATGAGGATCCAAAGGATGGAATTACAGCCGCAGCCGTCTCCGTTTCCGAAACCACCAAAGCCGCTGTTGTCATTACCACAACAGCAGCAGAGGAGAAGAAGGATAATGATCCAGCTACATCCTCCATTGTTTGAAGAACATCCGCCACCACAACCGGTTGCTGTTAAATCGCTCATGAAAACCTCCATTCTGTCATAATAAACCGACAGTGAATTATATTTACAATTTTATATTATGTCTGTATGCTTGGACAGTTTCCCAGATTTTTTCAGGAAAAAGAGGCATAAATGACGATAATGCATACTATATTATAAATTCAAAATAATATAATTCCATGATATGAAAGTGTTTATCAGGTCATAAGGTCTTGGGAAGCTTACATAATGATCCGTTGGAAGTCATTTCCTTGGATAGATGGGAGGCAGTATGAGATACTTTTATTATGGAATGGACAATCGCAAGAGTGTATTATCAGCAGATCAGACAAAACCGGAACAAAGAGAATATCGTGAGGATGATCTGGTCATTGAAGAGGATACGATCTATGAGATCGACAGAGAATGTGAGGCATGCAAAAAGAGGATAATGAAGGGGCGTTGGTGATGAAAACAGAGAAAGGCTGCCCGGATGGGCAGCCGTAAACATTATTCCAAACGAGAACCACAGGGTTCAGGTTTAGAGGGTGGTGGAAACTTTAGAAGCCGTTTCCACAGCAGCACAGGATAAGTAAGATCCAGATAATGGAGCTGCAGCAGCTGTCGCCGCATCCATTTCCGAAACCGCCAAAACCGCTGTTACCGTTACCACAACAGCAGCAGAGAAGGAGCAGGATAATGATCCAGCTGCATCCTCCCTCGTTGTTATTGTTGCTGCATCCACATCCACAATCGGTTGCTGCTAAGTCACTCATGAATACCTCCGTTCTGTCATTTCATATGACAGGATTTATATACAGTTTTAACCTATGCAGGTTAGCTTGGACAGTTTCCAAAAGAAATAAATAATCAAAAGAAAGGCATGGGAAGATCATAATGAGAACTCAACACGAAAGAAAAGATGCATGGCACCGGAAAATGAAATACGGGAAAAAATTATGTGCAGCAGGTCTCTGTCTTAATTTGTTTCTGATAACAACACTCACGGGCTGTGCCGGTCTGCCGGGAGGAAAACGGCAGAAGGATGTATATGTGCCACCGAAATCTACAGACGCTCCAAGTACCGAGGAACCGGATGTGATTGGGATGAGCGATGAGGATGCCACATATGCTTCATTGGAGTATCTGGACCTGATGACGGACGAGGAAAAGGTGGGGCAGTTGTTTACAGTGAATCTGGAGCAGCTGGATGATACAAAGGGAGAATATTATGAACATAAAAAGATCACCAAAACTATGAAAGAAAATCTCCAGAAGTATTCAGTAGGGGGAGTTATTTTATTTTCCAGAAATATATGGAACCGCAAGCAGACTAAAAAGCTGATACGTAAATTACAGAAAAATGCAGCGATGCCAATGTTTATCAGCGTAGATGAGGAGGGCGGCGATGTAGCACGGATCGGAAATAATAAGAAAATGAAAACAGATACTTTTCCGACCATGGAAGAGATCGGAAAGACTCAGGATGCAGATTATGTATATTATATGGCATCTACGATCGGCAGTCAGATTGGAGATCTTGGCTTTAATGTAGATTTTGCTCCAGTGGCAGACGTAAAGACCTCAGAGATGAACAGCGAGATCGGCACCCGGTCCTTCGGAGATGATCCAAAGAAGGTGGCGGAGTTTGTGAGCGCATATGTAAAAGGTCTGGAGAGTCAGAATATCTGTTCCACGCTGAAGCATTTTCCGGGGCAGGGTTCCTCCAGTGGAGACACCCATCAGGGAAGTGTTGATATTGACAGCAGTATATCGAAGCTGCGAAAGATTGATTTTGTGCCGTTTGTGAGTGGCATTGAGGCCGGAGCCGATTTTGTGATGGTTTCCCATATTTCGGTCAGCAGAGTCACAGAAACCAGTGAACCGGCCAGTGTTTCCAAACTGATCATGACCACCATTCTAAGAGAAGAGCTGGATTACAGCGGACTGATCGTAACAGATGCCTTTGATATGGCATGTATCACGGATAAGTATTCGGCTGCGGAGGCGGCTGTGAAATCCTTTAATGCCGGTGCGGACATTATATTGATGCCACAGGATCTGCCGGAGGCTTATGATGCGATCCTGAGTAAGGTGAAATCCGGAAAGATCACAGAAAAAAGACTGAATGACACGGTACAGAGGATTCTCAAATTAAAGTTTCAGAAAGGGATTATGACGCTGGAGGATACAGCACAGAAGAAAATGGGGGATTAAACAGTAAAAAGTTACAAACAAGTCTTGAGATTTTTCGTGAAATTGATATAATATATCTTGTGTTAATAGGGGTATTAGGACAATTGCATAAGAATGGAGACAAAAATGAGTGAGCATACCAAATGTAACAAACAGACATCATGTGAAAAATGCCATTGTTCCGGCTGCCTGCTTCATCAGGCAGAAGAACCAAAGCTTGGAGAAGAGTGCGGAGTATTTGGAATGTACGATATGGAAGGCAGAGATGTAGCATCTACGATCTATTACGGACTGTTTTCCCTCCAGCACAGAGGACAGGAGAGCTGTGGTATTGCAGTTAGCCGTACGGACGGTCCTCCACGCAATTCCTCTTCGGTCAAAGGGATGGGACTTGTCAATGAGGTATTCAATGCGGAAAACCTCGGCAAGATGAAGGGGGATATCGGAGTCGGTCATGTCCGTTATTCTACGGCAGGTGCCAGCATTGCAGAGAATACACAGCCTTTGGTACTCAATTACATTAAAGGCACACTTTCTCTGGCACATAACGGTAATCTGGTCAATGCACTGGAGCTTCGAAGAGAACTGGAGCTGAGTGGAGCAATCTTTCAGACCTCCATTGACTCTGAGGTGATCGCTTATCTGATCGCCAGGGAGAGGTTAAAGGTTGGCAAGGTTGAAGAAGCAGTCAAGGAAGCCATGAAAAAGATCAAGGGAGCCTATTCCCTGGTTGTGGCAAGTCCCCGTAAGCTGATCGGAGCCAGAGATCCATTTGGATTCCGTCCGCTTTGCATCGGCAAGAGAGATGGAGCTTATATGCTTTCCAGTGAGTCCTGTGCGTTAGATACCGTCGGAGCGGAGTTTATCCGTGACGTAGAGCCGGGAGAGATCGTCACCATTACGCCGGAGGGGATTTCATCGGACAAGTCTCTGATGACCTGCAACCATGCAAAATGTATCTTTGAGTATATTTATTTTGCAAGACCGGACAGCTATATTGACGGGATCAGTGTACATAGCTCCCGTATCACGGCAGGCAGGATCCTGGCACAGACACATCCGGTGGATGCGGATATCGTGGTCGGTGTTCCGGAGTCGGGAAATGCAGCAGCCATGGGCTTTGCGTTGGAGTCGGGGATTCCATATGGCACAGCATTTGTCAAAAACAGCTATGTGGGTCGTACATTTATTAAGCCGAAGCAGTCAGCCAGAGAGTCCAGCGTGATGGTCAAGCTGAACGTGCTTCGGGAGATTGTCCGTGGAAAGCGTGTTGTCATGGTAGATGATTCCATTGTCCGCGGAACGACGAGTGCCCGTATTGTTAAGATGTTAAAGGATGCAGGGGCAAGCGAGGTGCATGTACGCATCAGCTCACCTCCATTTAAATATCCATGTTATTTTGGAACAGATGTACCGTCCAGCGATCAGCTGCCGGCATTCAGCCATACGGTAGAGCAGATCGCCGAAATGATCGGTGCAGATTCTCTGGGATATCTCGATCTGAACAGACTCAGCGAGCTGATCGACGGGGATCAGGGATACTGTAACGCATGTTTCTCCGGAAATTATCCTGTGGATCCGCCTCAGGAGGACATCCGTGGAGAATATGACAAATAGGAGAACAGTGTGAAAGGTATAGATTATATTTGTGCTGTCACAGATGGAATCTATACTTACATTATAAAACAAAGGTGTGCGAAAAAGCACGGAAATGAGGTTAGATATGAGCAACGACAGATACACAAGTCCACTGTCTGAGAGATACGCCAGCAGAG
>CAKRHL010000168.1 GCA_934338765.1 uncultured Lachnospiraceae bacterium
CCTATCTTTCCCTCCACTGTGCCATCCTCCTCCAAATGCCCCAATACAATAGCATGGTATTTCCGGGTAATGGAATGTTCCTTTAGCTGCTGTGCGATACATTGATGTGCCTGATCATTTTTGCAGGCAACGATCACGCCTGTCGTGTCCTGATCGATCCGATGCACAATTCCCGGCCGCATCACACCGTTAATCCCGGATAGTGAGTCCTTACAATGATACATCAGTCCATTCACGATGGTACCGGTATAATGTCCCGGAGCCGGATGAACCACCATTTGTTTCGGTTTATTGATCACGATAACATCATCATCTTCATATAAAATATCTAAAGGAATATTCTCGGGTTCAATCTGCGGTTCTGTCAATGCCGGCACCTCAAAGGTAATATGATCGCCGTTTACGACCTTATAGCTTGCCTTAGATGGCTTGTCATTTACCTGTACACAGCCATTCTTTATATTCTTCTGTAAAAAAGAACGTGAATACTCCGAAAGCTTCCCGGATAAAAAAGCGTCAAGCCGGCTTCCTTCCTCCTCAGAAGCTGCAATAAATTCAATCTTTTCTTCTGCCATAATATACCTCCAGGTCACCCTCTCCATAAACAAAGCCGATCAAAACAGCTAAGACAATGGCTGAAATCACCACATAACAGTCCGCAACATTAAAGATTGGAAAGTCTATCAGCTTTGCATAAAGAAAATCTATAACATAGCCATGAACCAATCTGTCATACATATTGCCGACAGCACCGGCCGCCAGCATAATACTAAAAAATCGTATCGGCAGGTAATGACGGGAATCCGGCGTTTTTGCAAATACGTACAAGATCATGACAAGGATCACTGCTGTTAACAAAACCAAAAAAATCTGTTTATTTTGCAATATCCCGAATGCTGCTCCATAGTTTTTCAAATATTGAAGCACAAACATGTCTCCGATCACTTTTTTTGCTTCATGCCCCTGCAGGCATGTATCTGCCACATATTTTGTCCACTGGTCAAATCCAAATAATAGAATAAACAGTAAAATACCCTTTATATATTTTTTCATTGCAGATTATCTCCTTCCAAAAAAACTGCCAAACCAAAGCTGACTGCGTCTGGTCTGGCAGTAATAATATCATCAATCTCTATTGATTCCCTTTTTGTATATTAGTCCTCTTCTGCATTAATCATGGTAAACGGACTAACATTCTTGTCCTCTGTCTTTGTCTCTGCCGCAGGTACCTCCGGTTTGGTTACCGCAAACTCGTCATCGGCTGCAGGGACATTGTCAAACTCACTCGGAGCTGTAAACAGCTCTCCCGGTGCCTGAGGAATCGTTCCATTGGCTGTAGGATCTACACCGCTGATCCCTCCCGCAAACGCATCCTCTGTCTCCTTTTCCTTATCTGTTGCAGGATCAGGAATAGAGTATGTCATGTTGTCTGCGGATCCAAAATAAGTTTCATTGGTCACATAGGTTTCTGCATCATATGTCTCCTGAACCGTAGGAATCTCATCTGTGGTTGTCTTTTTTTCTGCATCAAGAACCGCCATCGCCTCTGCTGCAATAGCATCAAGATCTGCACTTACATCAGACTCTGTGGTAACATCGTTCTCTTCCTTTTGGTGGGCATCCAACTTACTAAAGTCCGGCATCGGTACTGCATGAGGAATTACCGGCTCCTCTCCTGCTACACTTTCTGCTGCATCCAGTTTGCTGAAATCAGGCATTGGTATCTCATGAACCGGTTTCTCCGGTTCTGACTCAGCCACATCCTCCACAGGCTCTGCCTGAATCTGTGATGTCTCTCCAGCAGCCGGTACCGGATCCGGAATGGAATATGTCATATTGTCTGCAGATCCAAAATATGTCTCGTTTGTCACATAAGTCTCTGCATCGTATGTTTCCTGAACGGTTGGTAACTCATCTGTTGTAGTCGGTGGAATCTCCTTTGTCTCCTCCTGGGACAATGCAGGACTCTCCTCAGCCTTTTCCTCTGTTACCACAGACTTCTCAGAAGAAACAGCTGCTTCTGCTGTCTGCTCTGCCGGCTCATCTTTCTTGACCTGAACAAAGTCATCATAAGAAGTACCGAGCATGCTGTTGACCGCTGTAAACGGATCCTCAGAAGACTCCTGCTTCATCTCCTTTAATGCCTCATTGGCAATAGAATCAATTTCATCCAGCTTGGACTTAATATCATCCGCTGCTGTCTCTGTTTCTGTCGCATTTTCCTCAGGTGCTGTATAGGCCACAGCTTCCTCCGCAGATACATGAATTCCTGTCGCAATATCCTCTGTAGAAGGAGTATCAATGTCTAAGGATAACTTATCCTCTGCTTCCTTTGCAGGCTCCTCGGAAGACTCTGCAGAAAGTCCCTCTGCAAGAATATCCTCCTCTTCCTCTTTGGACTCCTCTCTCTCCGGAGCAGTATCTTCAACAGGAATATCTAATTCCTTCGTATGCTCCTCCATATCATCTACGCTTTTCTTTGCTGCAGCCTGCTCCTCAACCATCTTTACCTGCTGTGATTCCAGAAGTTCTTCCAGACCGGTGGTATTTAACTTTTCTTCCTCCTTGTCAAGCTGCTCCAACTGCAGATTCAGCAGATCCTTAAACTGCTGTTTATAATTGTCATAGCTTCCCATGAGCTTCCGCACGATATCTGTCAGCTCAGACAACTGCTTGCCTGACTCTGCCAGCTTCTCCTCTGTCTTTTCACGGGTATCTTTGATCACTTCCTCTGCGGAAGCTTTTGTATCTGCCATAATACGATCTGCACGCTCATTGGCATTATACATGATATTGTCTGCTTTTTTCTCTGCCTCGGACACCAGATCATCTGCTTTTCTCTGAGACTCTCTTTCCAGACGGTCCGCTTTCTCCTGTGCCTCGTTTGTTACCTTATCAGCCTTTTTCTCTGCCTCTCTGGTTACAGTTTTTGCCTTTTCTTCCGCCTCTCTTGTTACCTTTTCCGCATTTCTCTCAGACTCTTTGGTCAATGTTTCTGCTTTCTCCTCAGACTCCTTCCTCAATGCAGCGGCTGTCTCCTCGGACTCTTTCTTTAATGCTGCTGCTCTTTCCTCGGACTCTCTGGTCAGCTTGTTAGCCTTTTCCTGTGCATCTGCCACAAGACCATCTGCACGGGACTTTGCCTCACGAAGCATTACCTCAGCCTTGGCTCTGGACTCCTTCTCAACCTGAGCTGCCGCAGTCTTGGATGTCTCCAGTGTCTCGGATGCAGTCTGCTCAGCAAGTACCAGTGTCTTCTGCAGTGTCCCCTCCATCTGCTTGTAATACTGGATACCCTCACTCAGCGTCGTGATCTTCTTTTTGAGATCGCTGTTCTCCTTATAAAGCTGTTCATAACTGGCCTGAATCGATTCAATAAAATCATCTGTCTCCTTTTTGTTGTATCCACCCATCGTGGATTTCAATACATGATTCTGAATGTCAATCGGTGTAAGCATAACAATTTCCCTCCTCTGAAATTTATAAAATGTTCATAATGCGGGAACAAAGTCCCTGTAAATAAGTCAGTATCACTATCAAAAAATACGGACATAGATCAAACTTTGCAGTACGTAATATGGAGTGCTTTATCAGCCACTGCATGGGATACCACATGGGTGTCATCAATACCGCCAGAAATCTGACGATGCGATCTCCAAGCGGAAATACAACGATCAGACTCCTCAACAGATACAGCAGAACGATCACATCCAAGACAATGAAAAAACATTGAAAGGTATATATTATCAACTGCATGATCTAGAACTCCTTATTTAATGTCGGAATCCCAAACTCATCATCCCTGGACAACTCCAGATAGTCCCCCGAAATATCCACGCTCTCCGGCGAGAATATAAAAATGTATCTGGAAATCTGATGCATTTTGCCTGAAATAGCAAATATACAGCCGGAAATAAAGTCCATGATCCTTTGAGCCTCCATAATGTCAATTCCCTCAAGATTTACTACAACGGCTCGTCCCTGCAAAAGCATCTCGCAAGCGTCTGTGGAATCCCCAAAATTCTTTGGCTTGCAGATACATACCTCCAGCCCTCTGGCTGTAGTACGGATCGGTACCACTTTATTAGATGCTGTTCTCACAGAAGTACGTTTCGGCTCCGGTGCCGGCTGCTGTGGTTCCGGCTCGTCCTCCTCATAGGAAGCTCTGCGGCCGCTTCTGCGCTCAGAACGTCTCTGACGTCTTTCCTCCTCTGCCAGAAGACTTCTCTCCTCAGCCTCATCGATATCGTCCTCGAAATCATCCTCATAGTAATCATCATCGTAGTCCTCGTCTCCTCCGAGTCCTAATAATTGTAATAGATTTCCTAATGGATTCGCCATAACTTTACCTCCTGATGCTTTTCACATCTTTTTTATTTAATATCGTAATTTCTCTCTCCGAAAATACCGGTACCAACACGGACATGTGTTGCACCCTCCTCTATGGCAACCTGATAGTCACCTGTCATTCCCATAGAAAGAACACTCATATCAACATTATCAATGTTTTTCGCTCCAATGTCAACCGACAATTGCTTTAATTGACGAAAAATACCACGATTTTCTTCCGGATCCTCCACTAATGGTGCAATTGTCATCAAACCTTTGATATGCAAATGCTCCAGTCCGGATATCTGCTGCACAAGCTCCAGAGTATCCTCAAGCTTCAGACCAAACTTTGACTCCTCCTGAGCCACATTGACCTCTACCAGAATGTCAGCCTCCGTGTCTCTCTTGACACATTCTTTTTCGATCGCCTCCGCCAGATGAAAGGAATCCACAGAATGGATCAGACAGGCTCTGTCAATGATATATTTGATCTTGTTGGTCTGCAGATGACCAATAAAATGCCATCGGATATCTTTTGGAAGCACCTCGTATTTTTCTTTTAACTCCTGTGCTTTATTTTCGCCAAACTCTCTTTTGCCATATTCATAGGCCTCTTCGATCATCTCCACCGGCTTTGTTTTGCTGACAGAGATCAATGTCACCTCTGACGCATCCCTCCCCGCCCTCAGACATGCCTGACGTATATTTTCCTCAACAATTTTCAGATTTTCCTTAACCATAACAGTTACCATGCCTTTCCCTGTAGTATTTAATAAATAATGTCATCCTCCCGGATCACCTTGGGATCCAGAATAATATGATCATATGC
>CAKRHL010000169.1 GCA_934338765.1 uncultured Lachnospiraceae bacterium
ATTATGTGGAGCAGGCCAATGAGATCGCATTGGTGCCGGCATGCTGTCTGCTTGTGACAGCGGTTTTTCTTGTGATTGCGGATCTGGTGGAGCCGGGCAGCAAAAAACCAAAGGATATCCGCTATGGAGAGGCAGCGTTGGTGGGAGTATCTCAGGGAATCGCAACTTTACCGGGAGTGTCCAGATCAGGAACTACGATCACAGCATGTCTTCTTTGTGGCTTTGACAAGAGATTTGCCGTGAAGTATTCATTTATTATGTCAATACCGGCAGTTTTAGGCGCTGTGTTATTGGAAATCGGGGATCTTTCTTCCCTGGCTTTGACACAGACAGATGTTTTGTACTGTATTATTTCTATGCTGGTGGCGGCGGTTTCCGGTTATCTGGCGATCCGTTTTATGATGGGATTGATCAGGGGAAAGAGATTTAAGTATTTTGCAATTTATTGTGCAGTGGTTGGTATTGTATCAATCATTGTATCTGTCCGGGCGTAGAAATTAGTGTGGAATATGATAGAAATTATAAAAGGTATCTGATATTGCATATATTATGCTGATCAAATGGTTTTTGAGATATCAGTAAATTGAGATATATAAAATGTAGAAATAGAAATGAGGAAGAGTATGGCAGCGGCAAGGAAATCATCAGCAAGGGCAACCGGGAGCCAGACGAGATCCGGGACAGCGGGGAAGAGCAGCACGGCGAAACGTAAAAGTTCCGGAGCGGCAGGTACGGCATCCGGGAGGAATACATCAGGAAGAAAAGCGTCATCTAACGGAAAAAATTCTGCCGGAAGAAAGAGTACGGCTGGCGGCAGAAAAGCGTCCGGGACGAAGAATACAGCGAGACAACATAAAAGAACTGCCGATGAGATCAATACATATAGGGATCAACTGGCATTTGAGACGGGGATTACGATTCTTGTGATGTCAATCATCAGTATCTTTTTTTATTTGTGCTTTTTGGGTGTATGTGGAAAGATCGGCATTGTTCTCACAGGGATTCACTTCGGATTATTTGGATGGATTTCCTGGCTGATGCCGGCAATGGCAGTCATTGGCTATGTATTTGCTGTTGTCAATGCCGGAGACCGCAGGGTTCCGCGCAAGATCATCAGTGCGGGAGTTTTAGTGGTTCTTTTGGGGGCGTTGACGGAACTGATCTTTCAACAGGAGATCCTGACGGAATATTTTACGAGCAATCACGTATTGCACCATGAATATTTCAAATGTCTTTATATGTCACTGGAGGATGTGGCAAAGCACGGAAAGAGCAGCGGCGGTATTATCGGACGCGGCATAGGGACAGCATTGTCTTCGGTGATCGGTAAGGGAGGCGCGGCTGTTGTGCTCCTTGGTCTGATCCTGCTTTGTGCATATATTTTTCATGGATTGGAAATGATGGCATCTCTTCGCAAGAAAAATGCTTATAAGGAGCAGATGGAGGAGGAATATGACCGTTTTGTGCAGGAAGAAACGGATTATAGAGAGCCTTCTTACCGTGTCATTCCAAAAAGCAGGCGGGCAGATCAGGCAGCTTCCAATAGACCCGGAATGCCTTTGCAGGCAGTAGACCTGCAGGCGGCGGGCAGACGGCTGGATGAAATTGAGGCCAAAGAGAAGCAGGAGCGGATTGCTGCCAGAGAACAAAAGGAACAGCTTAAAAAGATTGAAAAAGAGAAGAAAAAAGAGCAGGCGGCAGCCGCAAAGGCATGGGAGGCAGCGAAGCCGGAGAATCAGAAGGAGACACCAGAGCTTAGTATTCCTGTGGGAATGCAGGAGATTGTCGGTGAGGAGAATGTTGATCCCGGGGCTGATACGGTGCAAGAGCGTCCGGAGCCACAGAAGATGACGGCCAAGGTTGAGAAGAGGTCTGCAGTTTCCGCTTCGGAGCCTTTGGAGAATGAGCCGGTACCTGAGAAAAAGCCGGAGATGGATATTCCAATCTACCGGGAGGAAATGAATCATAAATTCCGTAGTGCGTCGGATTCTGTGCAGGCTGAGACTGGGATGTCTTCGGTGGGAGGCAGCTCTGTTGAAGCTGGTTTGGCAGAGATGACGGCACCTGCGGCTGCAAGCTCATCAGTGCCGGTGCATGGGACTGCCGGGGTGGAGGATGCAGCACCGGGAGCGGCTGGGGCGTTTGCCGGGGAGCCGGTTTCTACAGCATCGGCGGTCTCTTCTAATGTGCCGGGCAGTGTGCCGCGGAAGAAGTCTGCACCAAAGAAGCAGTCTTCTCATGGGCGGATCGGTGGAGATGATTATGTATCTAAATCTGATACTTTTAATGCATTAAATGACAGTAAGGTAGATCAGGAGAAAATACCGTATCAGTTTCCACCGATCGACCTGCTCAGTCTGCCAACGAAGCAGGAGAGCAGCGGTGCCAGCGACAAGGATCTCAGGGAAACGGCCATGCGCTTAAAGGACACTTTGCAAAGCTTTAACGTAGAGGTGGAGATGGGTGCTGTGACCTGCGGACCGACTGTTACCCGTTATGAGGTGCTTCCGGCACAGGGCGTACGTGTCAACAAGATCACCAATCTGGCGGATGACCTGAAGCTGAGTCTGGCGGCTCCAAGTATTCGTATTGAGGCACCGATCCCGGGCAAGTCGGCAGTGGGGATCGAGGTGCCAAATGAGAAGCCAAGCTCAGTACATTTCCGGGAGCTGCTGGAGGGCGAAGCGTTTGAAAAAGCAAAGAGTCCGGTGGCATTTGCCGTGGGCAAGGATATCGGAGGCAAGGTCATTGTGACGGATATTGCCAAGATGCCCCATCTCCTGATCGCCGGAGCAACCGGTTCCGGTAAGTCCGTTTGTATCAATACGCTCATCATGAGCATTTTATATAAGTCGGATCCGAATGAAGTGAAGCTGATCATGATCGATCCGAAGGTGGTAGAGCTTAGCTGCTACAACGGTATTCCGCATCTTTACTGTCCTGTCGTGACAGATCCGAAGGAAGCGGCTGCTTCCCTAAACTGGGCAGTACGGGAAATGATGGACCGTTACAACAAGTTTAAAGAGCTGGGTGTCCGTAATATAGCCGGATATAATGAGAAGATCAAGTCGGTTGAGAATGCAGAAGCGGCCGGTTATACCCATATGCCGCTGCTTGTGATCATCGTGGATGAGTTTGCGGATCTGATGATGGTTGCGTCCAAGGAAGTGGAGGATGCGGTATGCCGTCTGGCGCAGCTTGCCAGAGCAGCCGGTATTCATCTGATCCTGGCAACCCAGAGACCATCGGTTAATGTCATTACCGGTGTGATCAAGGCGAATATTCCTTCCCGTATTGCTTTCTCAGTATCCTCTGCCATTGATTCCAGAACGATTCTGGATAAGGGCGGTGCAGAAAAGCTTTTGGGAAAAGGTGATATGCTTTTCTTCCCGTCCGGTTATTCAGAGCCGGTGCGTCTGCAGGGCGCCTTCGTATCGGATAAGGAAGTATCGGATGTGGTTGCATTCCTGTGCAATAACAATGAGACACCGGTATACAATGACAAGGTAACGGAGATCGTAGATATCCCTGACGGGGCGGACAGTGCTTCAGAGGAAAAGAAGTCTGATGTGGATGAATATTTTGAGGATGCGGGACGTTTTGTGATTGATTCGGGAAGAGCTGCGGCAGGACAGCTGCAGCGGAAATTCTCTATTGGATTTAACAGAGCCGGCCGTATCATCGATCAGTTAAATAAAGCCGGTGTTGTGGGACCGGCAGTGGGAACAAAGCCCCGTCAGGTGCTGATGACCATGGAGCAGTTTGAAGCGTATCTGGGACATGGTGACAGCGCAGGTGATGTTGCAGCGTCTGAAGATGAATTTGCACTGGCGCAGGAGTTTGCGGATCAGGAGGAGGCTTATCATGCAGAATAATGATAAGAAGAATAGGTATAAGGGTCTGCTGGTGACCAATGCATTTCTACGGACCGGAAAGTTTGTGGAGCATTATGAATGGCTGCGGGAAGCGGCACTTCGACTGGGCATGACTCTGGATATTATAGAAAATGCAGAGAGGCTTCTTTTGATCGGTGAGGAGCCCGAGTGGCTGTCAGCATATGATTTTGTAATTTATTGGGATAAGGATATTCCCTATGGAAAAAGTCTGTCTCTGTTTGCGGACAGACATGGGATTCCTGTCCTGAATCCGGTGGAGGCAGTGGGAGTCTGTGATGATAAATGCGAGACATATCTGCGGCTTGCGGCCTGGAATACAGAGCATCCGGAAGAAAGGATCCGCTTGCTGCCGACGATTCCGGCTCCTATGACCTATGCAAATATCGGATATACAAAGTCCGATTTTTTGGACACTGTGGAGGAACGTCTGGGATATCCCATGATCGTCAAGGAGTGTTTTGGTTCCTTTGGTATGCAGGTATATATGGCTCAGGATCGGCAGATGCTGGAGCAGCTTACGGGGAAGCTGGCAGGAAAACCTTTTTTATATCAGAAATATCACCGCTACAGCAGCGGCCGTGACGTGCGCCTGCAGGTGGTGGGCGATGAGGTGGTGGCTGCTATGGAGCGTTACTCGGAAAACGGAGATTTTCGCGCCAATATTACCAACGGTGGCAGTATGAAGCCTTATACACCGTCAAAGGAAGAAGGTGCCCTGGCTGTGTTGACGGCCCGGGTTCTTGGTCTTGATTTTTGCGGTGTGGATATGCTGTTTGATGAGGAAAGCGGTCAGGCGGATATTGTGTGTGAGGTCAATTCCAATGCGCATTTCAAAAATATCCATACCTGTACCGGAGTCAATGTGGCAGAAAAGATAATGGAGCATATTCTGAAGCTTTTAGAGGACAGAAAACAGACTCCGGCGGGGATGGTGCTCTCATGAAAAAAGCATATCTGATCTATGAACCGCAGGAGGCACAAAAGAATCAAGGATTTATTGACATGTTCCGGAAAGCGGGAACGGAAAAGGATATTGATTTTTCCTTTGTATCAAAAGAGGATTATCAGACATGCTCCCAAAAAGTGATCCCTGATCTTGTATTAAACCGGACAAGAGATCCGGGGGTAAGCCGCTGGTATGAGGAACGCAGTATTCCGGTATACCATAACAGCTGTCTGGTGGAGCTTGCCAATCATAAGTATAAAATGATGGCATATTTTCAGGAGT
>CAKRHL010000170.1 GCA_934338765.1 uncultured Lachnospiraceae bacterium
GTGCGGCTGTGGCCATCATCATGACCACGATCATGAGCATCATCACGATGGCGAGTGTGGCTGTGGTCATCACCATGATCATGAGGGACACCACCACGCAGATGATGTATTTACAAGCTGGGGCGTAGAGACAGCCCACAAGTTTACGGAGGAGGAGCTGACGGATATTCTGGACAAGCTTGCAAAGGGCGGCGAATATGGCGAGGTACTCCGTGCAAAGGGTATCGTCACACCGGCAGAGGGAGAGTGGTTCCACTTTGATCTGGTGCCGGAGGAGACAGAGCTTCGCCGTGGCGCAGCTGATTATACAGGACGTATCTGCGTGATCGGTGCCAACCTCAATGAGGATAAGCTCAAAGAGCTGTTTCATGTATAATGCAGCAGCATAGCTTCTTATGGAAAGATGCAATCGGAACCGTGTGCCGGCAGCCGTGCAACAAATCAACGATACGACAAAGAAAGGAAAACTATGTTTGGAAAGCAAAAACAGGAGATGATGGTATATGTCATCATGGGATTTCTTGAGGCAGGCAAGACAAGTCTGATCCGTGATCTGCTTGTGGATGAGCTTTTTGATGACAAATCCAAGACACTGATCCTTGTGTGTGAAGAGGGAGAAGAGGAGTATCCGCAGGCCCTTCTGAATCAGACACATGCGGCATGTGAATATATCGAGGATGAGGAATCCTTCGATGGCAAGGTAGTAGAGAAATTCCTCAAGAAGCATCGTCCGGACAGGATCATTATCGAATACAACGGAATGTGGTCAACGGCGCATATTCCGGAAATGTATGATTCGCTGGAGGATATCTGCTTTGACAGAGAGGTATATTTCCAGACGATAGATGTAGTAAATGACGAAACTTTCCTATTATATACACGTAATATGCCGTCTATGATGGTAGAGCATTATAAGGTATCAGAGATGGTCATCGTAAACCGCTGTACCGTGGAGAATACCAACAAGAACGCCATCCGCGGAAGCGTTAAGGCGGTCAATCCGAGAGCACAGATCGTATATGAATCCGAAGATGATGCATTTTACGAGATGAAAGACGAGATGCCATTCGATGTCAATGCAGATATCATTGATATCAAGGATGACGATTTTGGCCTCTGGTATGTGGATATGATCGATCATCAATCCGTATATGATGGCAAAACCCTCCATCTGACCGGACGGATCCAGAAAACCAGAGGACTGGAAAAAGGCTATGTGGTTTTTGGACGGCATGCCATGACCTGCTGTGCCGATGACGTGCAGTTCATGGGATTTTTGTGCAAAGCAGACGACTGGTCCGCATTTGCCAATGGAAGCTATGTCACCATTACAGCGCGGCTGGAGTTCAAATTCCGCAAAGAGTATGGGGAAGAAGGTCCTGTATTCTATGCAGAAGAAGTTCTGCAGGCACAAAAGCCGAAAGAGGAGCTTGTATATTTTAATTAGTCTTTACAGAATCAAGGTTATTATGAAGGCAGATGTCGTTTTCTGTGCAAAATGACGAACAATAACAGATCCGGGCGGAAAATGTATCTCATATTTCTTCGGGATCTTATGACCGCCGGACGAAGATAAAACGACAAAAAAGAGCAGAACAGTACTTTCCATACTGTTCTGTTCTTTTTTTTGTGAGGCAATGAGAATCAGAGGAGACTTTTGAATTACAAAAAGAAATGTTGTGCAAAATACCATATAAAAATAAAAAAAAACGGAAATGAATTATGATAACTGCACAAAATGAAACGAAAATATGGCGTCTTTGGACAGAAAACACAAAAATAAACATGTTGTATTGGTAAAAATGCCAGTATCGAATTTTTCGGAAAATTGTTATGATATAATGCGTAATGGAAGTGGTATGACTATCGGCAGTTGCGGATGCCGATAGTTATGTACACTTCTTAAAAACAAAACAACCCATTAAAATAATTGGGGGAAATTTTAAGGAGGAAAAGAAATGAAGTTAACAAAGGGAATGAAGAAAGCTCTTTCCTTACTTCTGTCTGCTGCTATGGTAGTAACAGGAGTAAACGTAACTGCAAACACAGCTAGTGCTGAAGAGCAGACAGAAGCTAAAACAAGCTATGTGATCACTCTTGGCGGCAAGGCTGATGACACAACACTTGATGGTGTTGCTTTTACTGATGACAAGGTAAAAGAGTCTATTAACTCATGGGATGCATCTTGGGAGAATCCTAAGTCAATCCATGTTCAACTTTTAGCTCCTCTGAAAGAGGCTATGACAAAGTTCAAGAAGCCGGCGATCAAGATCGTTGAGGCAAGTGAAGGCGCTAAGGTAACTACCTGGTCGAACGATGCCAACGATGGATACTCAGCAGTAATCGAAGAGCTCAATAATGGTAAGCAGTTTGGTACAGGCGATGTGATCGATCTGACAGAGGCTGTTAAGCTTGACAAGTTCGTTGATGTTGATGGTACACTGGATTTAAGCATTCCAGCTGATGCTACAGCAACAATCAAGGTTTATGATGCAGCAGTAGTTGAGCCAAACCCAGAGCTGAAAGAGGGATATGCAGCATATCTTTGCTTCACAGATAAGAACTGGGGCTGGGGCAACTGGGATGCAACACCTGAGAATGGTGGAGAGCTTGAGAACGGTGCTCCTAAGGGCCATGGTACTGACGCTATCATCAAGGGCAACGGTACATACACCGTATCTATCAACAAGGATCAGATGGGTGCTGAGGCAGCTGCTGAAGGCGCAACAGTATTCTGCGTAGATATCAAGGGTATCCTTGCTTCTGATTTTATCAATGCTGACGATATCGCATTCTCTGATGTAAAGATCGCACTCGATGGTAAGGAGTACAAGGCTGATATGTCTAAGATGCTCGAGGGTAACATCGAGGATGATAAGGATAACTATCGTCTTGAGATCTGCAACGCATATGGTTATGATGGCGTTGAGGATGTCAGCACAAAGGATGATTTCGATCAGACAGACTTCAAGTTTGAGGAGTCACTTTCTGTTACATTTACTATTTCCGGTCTGAAGGAAGGTAAGACAGACAGAACTAAGTTCGACAAAGATGGAACAATCGTAGCTGGTACATACAAAGAGGGTTCTCGTGTATCTAAGGCTACTCCGGCTCCTGTAGAGACACCTGCAGCTACAGCTACAGCAACAGCAAAGGCTCCTGCAAAGACTCCTACAGCTTCTGCAATCGCAACAAAGTCAACTATTACAACACCGGTTGCAGTTGGTACATCTAAGATCACACCAAAGCAGAAGACAGTAGTAGTAGCTCCTAACAAGACTGTAAAGGTTGGTTTCACAGCTACAGCTGCTAAGCCGGCAACAAAGGCTGCAGTAGTTACAGCTACAACAGCTTCTAAGAAGGTTGCTACAGCTAAGGTATCTGGTAAGAAGGTTGTAATCAAGGCTCCTAAGAAGGCTGTAAAGGGTTCTTCTACAACAGTTACTCTTAAGTCTACAAACGGTGATAAGAAGGTTTCTGCTAAGATCAAGGTTTATGTCCGCAACTCAGCCAAGAAGGTTAAGGCAGCTAAGAAAGCCATCACTGTTAAGAAGGGCAAAACTACTAAGTTAGTAATTAAGGCATCTAAGGTTCAGAATAAGAAGAAAGTATTTGCTGATACAATCACTGTAAAGGGCAAGGTTCTTAAGCTTACAAACGTTAAGTATGCTAAGGGTAAAGCTACTCTTACTCTGAAGGGTGCTAAGAAGGCTAAGAAGAAAGCCGTAACAATTAAGGTAGGTTCTAAGTCTGTAAAGGTTAAAGCTACCGTTAAATAATAGTTCACTTCTATTACAATAAAAAAGAGCTTTCAAAAGGAAGGGGATACCCAAAAGGGTGTCCCCTTTTTCTTTCATGAAACAAATATTTATTTCAATGATTAAGGGGATGTTTAAGTATGTTGATAAGCTATATTGTTAATCCTGCGTATAAAAATTACTAAAAATATACAAATTGCAAAAAGAGATTTTTAGGTGTACTTTAAAACTCCGTCATTTCGTATGGAAAATTGTACTGGGTTTGTTGACTATGTCAATGGTTTGAACTCACATTGCGTGCTATAATAGTGCCCATTATCAGAACATAACTTGTAGGATGAAGCATCTGGTGTTGCTTTACAGAAAAGATGATGATATGTTTCGGCTGGTGGTGGAACGTAAGGGAGTTTGTCAGGAGATACTTCGTACATTACTGGATAAACCACAACTAAGGGTGGTACGGGTGACGTCACAGTCTGTCATGACGAGTCTGCACAGGGAGATTACGCTGGATGCGCTTTGTATCCTGGAAAATGATGAGTATGTGAATATTGAGATGCAGAAGGGATCTGGTAATGATGATATCAGGAGAACGAGGTTTCATGCAGCAGCGACTACAGCAGCATATACTCCCAAGAAAACCGATTTTTCAGATGTTCCGCATGTAACTGTTTTGTATATTACAGAGTATGATGCGTTGCAGACAGGGCAGGCAATCACGTATGTGAAGCGGTGTATGAAAACAAAAGAAGGATTTGTCCCGGTGGATGACAGAGAGGACATTATCTTTGCCAATACAGCGGTTAAGGAAGACTCGGATAAATCCAACCTGCTTTAGTTATTTTTGTGTAAAGATGTGTTTGAGGATGTCAAATTTCCTAACTTAAGCAAAGCTGTAAAATATTTCAAAGAGACAGAAGGAGGTTTTGGAGAAATGTGTAAAACAGTAGAGGATTATGCGCGAGAGCGCGAAAAGATAGGACGTTCAGAAGGACGTTCAGAAGAGAGAGTGAATGCGATACGTAAAATGCTCAAAAACGGATTTGCCCGGGAGGTAATCCTTTCTTTGGACTATTCTGAGGCTGAATTGGAAGCTGCTGAGAAGAATTTTTAAAAAAAATAAAAAAAAGTTTCAAAAAAGTGTTGACAAGTTCATCAAAGCGTGATAATATACATATCGTTGTCGCGCAAGACAAGCGGTCAACAAAACAAGCGGAAACGCTTGATGGAAGCTTGATAATTGAACAGTAAAACAACCCTGAAAATTCTAAATAAAATAAAAGATGTGAGAACATCGAAAAAGATTTTCAATTTTCAGTTGATCAAAACATGCTTTGATCAGCAAGCGAAT
>CAKRHL010000171.1 GCA_934338765.1 uncultured Lachnospiraceae bacterium
CAGGGAAAGCATGGTACGTCCCGGTCCGTAATTATGGAACACCAGATCATGCATTCCCAGGATCTCCTTACGTGAAAGAACGATTTCATGAACCCGCTCCACAAAACATTCATCCGCCGGCTGCCCCAACAGCGGATTGATGGTATCCTTTGCCGCAGAAATGCCGGCATACATGATAAAGATTCCCACCAGCATACCACACACACCGTCAATCTGAAGACCGGTAAAATGTGACACCACTGTAGATGCCAGTACCACAAAGGTTGCCACCGCATCACTGATACTGTCTAAAGCCGTTGCTCCCATGGCCGCACTTGCTATTTTTTTCCCGTAGAACCTGTTATATGTAAACATATACAGCTTGACAAGGATCGAAGCCACCAGGATCACCAGAGTCCAGATATGCCACACAACAGGCTCCGGATGCAGGATCTTCTGTCCTGAGCTCCTCATAAGCTCCACTGCCATCACCATAATGATCATGGATACGATCAGTCCCGCCACATATTCCAGCCTGCCGTGTCCAAAGGGGTGCTCCGGATCCGGCTTCTGCCCTGCCAGACGGAAACCGAACAAAAGGATCAGGGATGATCCGGCATCCGACAGATTATTAAAGGCATCTGCCATGATAGCAATGGAATGACTGAGCCATCCCATAAAAAGCTTTCCGGCAAACAAAAAGATATTGAGAAAGATTCCCACAATACCACAAATTATCCCATATTGCTGCCGCACGCGTTTATCCTGATACTCCTTATAATCCGGAATCCAGTGTTTTGCAATCAAGTTAATCATACCTAACCCCCTTTAAAAAACGAATAGTTGCTCCACTGTATTATTCACACAGCAGAACAACTATCCTGTTAATTCTGTCCATTTATTGGGACAGAATCTCTGTCCCATATCCGGTACAGTTAATGCCGGTTTTCACCGTATCCTGTACCTGTATTTATTCGTATGCTTCTACCTTTGCATTAATGTCATCAAATAACTGCTGTTTTAACTTAAGCGCTGCGTCAAATGCCTCATCAACCGGAACCATCTCCTTGTATGACTTATCTCTCGTTGCCAGCTCAATGCAGGACTCCTTTAAGTTTCTCGGACTCACTACCACACGGATCGGAGCACCGATCAGATCTGCATCGGAGAACATAGCTCCCGGACGTACATCTCTGTCATCGTAGATCACATCCACGCCGGCCTGTAACAGCTTCTGATACATCTCATCAGATACTTTCTTTGTCTCCTCGTCATCCACACGGAGACAGCATACCTCAACCTCCCAAGGTGCAATGGAGATCGGCCAGATCGGACCATACTCATCATGCTTTGCCTCGCAGATAGATGCTGCAAGACGACCAACACCGATACCGTAGCAGCCCATGATCGGATACTGAAGCTCACCATTCTCATCGGTGTACTGCATATTCATAGACTTGGTGTACTTTGTGCCAAGCTGGAAGATATTACCAACCTCGATACCCCGCTTGATCGTAATGGACGGCTTGCCACAGCAAGGGCAGATACCACCTTCCCGGATCTTGGAAATATCATGATAGGTCACCTCACCAAGCTCACGTTCCAGATTCAGTCCCTTATAATGATAGCCTTCCTTATTAGCTCCTGCAACCATAGACTGGATACCCTTGAGAGATACGTCCAGATATACCTCTGCCTTTTCTGTGATCTGATAAGGTCCGATATAACCTGCAACAAGACCGCAGTCCTCTGTAATATCTGCCGGGTGGATCTCCTCTCCCACCAGATTACGAAGCTTTGTCTCATTGATCTCATAGTCTCCTCTGACAAAGGCAACCACATAAGTATCGTCAGAATTCTTCTGATATACCACTGCCTTGCAGGAACTCTCCACGTCACTCTTCAAAAATCCGCAGACATCCTCAATAGTCTTGCAGTCCGGTGTCTCAATGCACTCTAACTCCTCTGCCTGTCCCGGTTTATTCTCAACGATCGTCGTTGCAGCTTCCATATTGGCACGGAAATCACACTCGTTACAAAGCACGATAGAATCCTCACCAACCGGTGTCAGAAGCATATACTCGTGGGAAAGGCTTCCTCCCATCATACCGGAATCCGATGCCACCGTAACAACCTCCGGAATACCTGCTCTCTGGAAGATACGGTTGTACGCTTTATAGGCAATAGCATAATAACGCTCCAGATCCTCCTGTGAGGTGTGGAATGAATAAGCATCCTTCATGGTAAACTCACGGACACGGATCATTCCGGCACGGGGTCTTGCCTCATCACGGAACTTCCTCTGTACCTGATAGATCATAAACGGATACTTTGTATAGGTCTGGGCATATTCACGTACCAGATGGACTGCCGCCTCCTCATGGGTCATACCAAGAACATGCTTTGCATTGTTTCTGTCGGTAAAACGAAGGAGCTCGCTTCCTACGCTATCATATCTGCCGGACTCCTCCCAGAGATCTGCCGGAAGGACAACAGGGAATAAGACCTCCTGTCCGTCAATGGCATCCATCTCACTGCGGATGATATTTTCAATCTTTGCAGTAATTTTTCTGAGGGTCGGAAACTCTGAAAAAATACCATTGCCAACATATTTCATATAACCGCCCCGCACCATCAATGCATGGCTGTCGATCACACAATCCGCCGGTTTCTCCTTAAAACGTGAACCTACCAATTTCGATACTTTCATTTCTGCCTCCATTATAAGACACTCATCTGTGTCGTATTTTATATTTAAAGGAACTACTCCTTTATTTGTATAAGATGTTTCCTGCAGCATATAAACTGTCCGGAAAATATTTCGCCCTTTTACTTCATGATGTTGCTGTCCGGAAGGGAATGACGCGGCCTGTCGCGCACCATCTCCGCATAATGAGCGATCTCCGCCAGAAGTTTGATCTTTTCTGTGCGGGACATGCTGCCCACCTTTGACATGATGGCTCCTTTTTCGGTATTGACATACTTCGGCGGAACATTATTTAATGTGAGGGTCATCAGATCCCTGCGGCACACCGGACAAGGGCATATCCCGAGATCATCAATATTTTCCTCAATCTCTATCCTGACCATATCTTCCATTACATTATGGATATTCCTGCGATCTGCAATATCGAACATATTCAGAATACGCTTTTTGACGATATCCACCTGTAATGGCTTCATCAGAATATCATCAGCACCATACGCAAACGCCTTTTTGATATCCTCCTGTTGATCGGAAGCTGTGATCACAAGAATAGGAATATTACGGTTCAATGCATTGGACTGGATACATTTCATCATTTCAAATCCATCCATCACCGGCATGATCAGATCTGCAACGATCAGATCCACCTGGCCCGGATGCTGCTCCAGATAGGACATCCCCTCCACGCCATTTTGCGCCGAAATACATTCACAGTCATACTGCAGGAGATCCTGGATCAGCTCTCTTCCCACTGCATCATCATCCACTATCAACAGCTTCTTTTTCTCCATATTTTATCCTTCCTCACCCGAAAATGCCTGACTTCAGGCTTTCTCTGTCAAAACCGGGAAACCTGCCGGCTCTCTATTGCACAAAACCAAAAAAATTATATTACATTTCCCTTTTATTGTCAAAAACCGCAAACTCTTTCTACTGCTCGTCACCTTTATCAATGGACAGACCAGGGAAAATATTTCCAATATCACTCAGATAGTCTTCATTATATTCCTCTGAATCCTCATCGTCGTCATCTTCCACATCAAAGCCCTCAATGGCACCGCTCTTGATGATCTGTCTGCACGCCTGGGCTGCCAGCTCATACTCATCCTCGTCCTCAATAGTTGCCATAGAGGCTTCTCCATCCTCATCTTCCTCGTATTTCAGGATCTGCACCTCACCTGTCATGCTCTCCTCGTCCTGTGCCAGCTCGGCGGCTATAATATATTCCGCTCCAAGCTCATCAATCTCAAAACTTGCCAATGGAGTAACTTTTATTTCAGTTCCATCCTCAACCTCTAATGTGATCACCACATCCTGCTCATCTCCAAAGAATAATTCTGTATTTTCCTGATTCATATCAACCTCTCTTTCTGCCGGAAGCATTGCCGGCCCTTTTTTGACTTGCACGAAAGCACTGACTCATCAGTATATACTCCTCTTCCGTGACTTCCGTCCTTGAAAATCCGGCTCGTTCCAATACGGAAACTGCCTTTTCCAATCTTACCACATCTGACGGCCAATATCCATGATTATTCAGCCAATTTAATTGATCTTTATAATTTTTACGCTTCTTTAAGAATTTATGCCTCCGGGATATCCTCTGCAGATACCTCTGATAGACCATGATCAGCCTGTCATTTCTGCTGCTCCGGTAAAACCTCAGAAGCCACAGAAACTGCCGGCCAAACCGTCTGATCACAAAGATCCCTGCGATCACCACCAGTAAAACCACCGAAATATAACCTGTGGTTTTTTTCACCTGTGCCGCAGCACCGGAATCCGTCCGGTCTCCATTATTGCTGTCCTGTGTATCGGAAGTATTTCTTCCTCCTCCCAGAAAGTTAAGAATCCTCTGCCACAGCCCATTATCATCCGGCTCCTCCCCGGAAGCAGGCGTTACATCTGCTACCTGCCATCCCATTTCCGGATCAAAAACCTCTACCCAGGCATGGGCACTGGCATCTGTTACATTAACCGAAACCACTGCTGTTTTTCCCACTTCAGAATACCCCTGATAATAATCCTCATATTTCTGATCATATTCAATGGTTCCCTCTTCGGAAATATCCCCGGGATCGATGCCGTACCCCTCCACATAGCGCGCCGGGATACCCATATAACGAAACGCCAGAGTCGCTGCACTGGCAAAGTGTGCACAATAGCCGCGCTTATTTTTCCCCAGAAAGTAATTAATAAAATCTTCCTGATACGGTGTTGCTCCCGGCCGGTAAGAATACGGAATACTGCCCTGATAATACTGTGCCAGTTTCTTTACGTTATTTTGAACACTGTCTGTATTGGACAATCCCGCATTCCGGCACAGTGCTGCAATCTCCTTCTGATTTTCCTCCGGAATATCCAGCCAGTCGTTTGCCTCCTCCTGCCGGTCGT
>CAKRHL010000172.1 GCA_934338765.1 uncultured Lachnospiraceae bacterium
CAGTGCTGTTTGCCCTGATGACCACCTCCGTTGTGGTTGGTCTTGTTTCCAGCTCCAATATCTGGCTGGCGATCCTGTTGATCCCACTGCTGATCCTGCTGTTTCCATACATTAATCATTACTATCTACTGGAAAACGGAGTACAGAAAATGTATGCGCAGTATGACCGTATGTTAGAATATCAAAATGACAAAAAGTGGAACCGTTTTTTCGCAGTTCCACCAAAAGAGTCATAAATTCTGTCAGACATATTTGGAAACCTGAATATTCAGGTTTCCTTTTTTGGTTTCTCCGGAAACTCCATCACAGATAAATCTGCCATATCCCCGTACCGAGACAACGTCTGTTTCCTTCAAAAGTCCGCTGTTATTTTCCTGTCCTCTTCCATTGACAAAGATTTTCTTTTCCCGGAAAAGTGCAATACTCTGACTCCGGGACAAATGATAAAGCTTTGCGATCACCACGTCCAGCCGCATACTGGGAACGATCAGCTTCACCACCTGAAGCTGTGGACGGACTGCCTCCGGCATCTGATCCAACAGGCGACATTTCACATGGGTGTGCTTCACCTGATCCAGGTTATCTACAATAAAGGATGCCATCTTGTCCAGGCAAAACAAATATGCCGTTTTGTCCCGGATCATAATGTCTCCAAGGGTACTGCGGTCTATTCCCAGATGCATCAATGCTCCCAGATAATCCCGGTGATTCAGTGCATCGGAAAACTTCTCGATCAGCGGCCGGATCTCAATGCAGCAGATGGGAAAGCCTGCATCATATCCCAGACTTTCCTCATCTCCAAAACGGAGCACCTGGCGTTCACAGCCCTCCACACCACCAGACAATGTAGCAGTCACGGGTGCCGCATCCTTACGAATACTATCATATACCGCCTGCTCCTGCTGGTTCAAAAATCCCGTATAAGTATATAACCCCGTCCGGTAGGACTGATCCGCCAGATCAATAATTCTTTTTGCCAGAAATTCCTCATCACGGTTCATGAAAATCCTCACCTCTGCATCTCATTGTTCACGACTCATACTTTCATCGTTACAAACGTCATTACTCATTTCAAATATAAGCGTCCTTATTTATGCATTATCTACCCACTTTTTCATAGTCCAGTTTAATCCGGTAAACTCACCCCAGGCATCTTCCTTTTCCTCCGGATTTACGGCATACATTGCCATGACTGTTCCGGTAAAGCCGCCTGCCACCTCAGAAGACAGATATTTGGTTCTTGCCTTTCCAAGCTCTTTTCTCTCCCCGGCGATCTCCGCAAAGAAGGTATAAATCTCCTCATCTGACTCCACATGAAGCTTAACCTCCTGCTGCCCCCCCTCCAGAGGAACAGAAGCCTTAACACACTGTGCATCACCGGTAGTCAGACGAAGCTCTGCTCTGCTGCCTCCATCTGCCTGTGCCAGATACAGATCATAATGATGATCCTCACACAGATAGAAGGTCACACCTGCCTCCGGAGAGTTACCCCCTACGGTCACATCAAGTGTTGTATCAAATTCAGACTGGCGTACACCAAGAAAAGTTGGCGCATCCACATCATCCAATGTGAAATGATTGCCCCGAAGCTTCACCCCATGCTCCGTAAACTGATAATTTGTCTGATCATATGCTCTTAAATGACACCATCTGAGGCTGTCCGCTCCCAGCTTCTCGAAGGAAACATCATAGCAGGTATCCTCACCGGAAGCGTTGAGATCCATCTCCATCTCCGCCTCCACCTTGCCGTTCACACCGGCAGTAAACCATCCGTCCTGCTGCCATTGTACCGGTATCAGAAATACCTCTCGTCCCAGATGATGGAACGGCATCCACGGGCCCTCCTGACGGAAACCAAGGCATACGATAAATGTCGTGCCGTCCTCTGTCTGAACCAGATCACCATGACCGATCCCCTGAATACGGCTCTGGTGTCCCCCAAGATCACGGTTTGTCACAACCGGATTGAGTGGATATGACTCAAATGGTCCGTATGGACTCTTTCCTCTTGCATAGGTGATCATATGACCATATTCTGTACCGCCCTCTGCAGCTGTAATATAATACCAGTCCCCAATATGGTACAGATGCGGCGATTCCAGATAACGGCCTCCATTTCCTTTCCAGATCGGCTTGCTTTCGGTCAGACGCTCTCCTGTTGCAATATTGATCTCACACTGGAAGATGCATCCATTGCCATCCTCGTCACTGCCGTTGCTCATAAAATATGCCTTGCCATCCTCAAAGAACAGAGACGGATCAATGCCTCCCTGATCCACAAATACAGGCTCGGACCACTCTCCGTAAATGTCATCGGTATATACATAAAAGTTTTTGTGATAGGTATCGTTGGTGGTCACCATATAGAAACGTCCTTCATGATAACGGATCGTCGGTGCAAACACTCCACCGGAGCTGTTGATGTGCTCCAAGTCTACCTGTGTGCTTCTGGTAAGACAGTGACCGATCTGTGTCCAATGCACCAGATCCTCACTCTCAAACAGAGGAACTCCCGGAAAATACTCAAAAGAGCTACATACCATATAATACTTGCCATTTGCCCTGCATACACTTGGATCCGGGTAAAAGCCCCGGAGTACAGGATTACTGATCATCATAATTTTAAATCTCCCTTATCTTTCTTAAATTTCACACTGCTTATTTTTTCATTCTATTGCATGGAATCTTTCTCATAAGCATTCCTGCATTTTTAGTTCCGATTCATCGATCATTTACGGAATACAAACGCCTCCAGATCTAAAAGCTGTCTGCCCGTAAAACTGTTCTTTGCCCATCCACTATGTGCATCCTCTGCCACAAAATATACCGCATGTCTGCCTGTGACCATGCGCATGATGCCCTCTGCCACATGATCTCCGGTACCAAACCCAATCGTTCCGATCTTCTCTCCGTCGACCGGATCATCCAGATATACGTGAATTCTGCCGCTGCATCCTCTCGGCTGCATCTTTAAGGATAATGTCATGGTTCCATTGGTAAAGTCATCGCCAAAATCGAAATATTTCCAGCCCATCACACACCCCTCAGTAATATTGGTAATGACTCTGGTAAAGGCATCGATCTCCGTGATCATGAGCTGCTCACTGCCCTTAAGGACACATGCCGTATCCGCCTGCGTCAGCTCATACGGATTCAGGGAATCCTCAAATCCCAGAGATGTCATCTCTACCGGCGGGATCGTTCCATCCGGCAGAATCTCTATCTTCTCTACGCAGCCTCTGCGGGACATGATCGTTCCATTGGTCATACGATGATAAAAAATATACCACTGATCACCGATCCTGCAGATAGAGCCATGATTGTTGCCCCCCGGAAAATCAATGCCATTGTCCACAATGTAACCACGATAGGTAAATGGACCGGTTGGCGAATCAGATGTTGCATACGCAAGCTGGCATCCTCTCTTTGGCGAATAGATCAGATAGTATGTATCTCCTACCTTTCTCGGAGAACATGCTTCAAAGAAATTCCACGGTTCATCGGTTGGAATGATATTTTCCTGATAAGTACCGTCGATCACCTGATACATATTGTCTCCGTTGATCTCACACATATAGGAGCCCAGATAACCACAATATACATAGACTCTGCCATCATCATCCACCAGCACACCCGGATCGATAAAGGTACCGTTATCATAATGCTTAGGGATATTATACTCATAACGGGACAATAATTCAAACGGTCCCTCCGGTTTATCGCTGACTGCCACACATCCCTTGGAATCCAGAACATATGCATAAAGATAATACTTACCGTCCTTTTCTACCACATCCGGCGCATAAAGACATTTCTCGGACCAGTCAATATCCGAAGCATGATCCCTGTCTGCCTTTGTATGGAATGCATCCCCATGACACACCCACTTGCCCGGCTCGTTCACAGGGGCTGACCACACCTTCAGCTTATAATCACAAAATTCATCAGAATCCACCCTGTCATGGGAACCATATACATAAATTCTGTCTCCGAATACTCTCGGTTCTCCATCCGGGATATACTCCCAACTTGGTAAATACGGATTTGCCATTTTTTCGTCCTCCTTTTGCTTTCATTCATCTTTTATTGATTATTTACCTTTCAGGTATGTGTTAAAAAACAGCCCGCCCTACAATATTTTCAGGCTCTTTCCGCTTTCACACATTTCTTATTCTGTAATATAATCATACGAAATCACCCCGCTGTGTGCTAGAATAATACGGACACTAATCTTGACATTTCGGACATGACGGGATTATATTAAAATCACTAAAATTTATGTTAAAATCTCAAACTGCACACATGTAAAATATAGCTGTGCGAAGTTTAAGTTAAAATTCCTTAAATCGGTGCCATCATACAAAATGTCAGAACAGGAGGATACAAATTATGAATTCAGAAATGCACCTTCACTATTTTACCACACAAAAGGATTTTCCTTTTTATATTCAATACGGCCATCATGACGAAAACATGTTTCTCCATTCCCATGCAGATTTTTCGGAGCTTGTTTTTGTACTGGGCGGTTACGCCACTCACATTGTCAACGAGGAAGAATATTCCATCAAAAAAGGAGATGTATTTGTCATTAATGAAAATACATCTCACGGTTACAAGGATCCTCACCATTTCCGGATCTGCAATATTATGTTTCAGCCGGATTACTTTCTGCGGGATTTCGGAGATATCAAGTCCCTGCCCGGCTACCATTCCCTGTTTGTCATTGAACCGGCGCTGACACAGCAGAACGGTTTCCAGTCATGCCTACGCCTCACACAGGAACGCTTTGAGGACTTTGACCTCCTGATCACACGGATCCATCACGAATACATCTCACATCCTGCAGGTTTCCAAAGCATGACAAGTGGGCTTTTCCTGCAGATGATCACCTCTCTGGCACGAATTGCCGGAGACTACCGACGGGAACCAAACGACAATACGGTCTCTCTTGCCAATACGGCTGCTTATATGGAATATCACTTCCGTGAAGATATTTCTATCGAGGATCTGGCCTCCATGTCCGGTATGTCCTCCCGTCATTTCCGCCGGGTATTCCATGACATCTATGGCA
>CAKRHL010000173.1 GCA_934338765.1 uncultured Lachnospiraceae bacterium
AACACAGGAGGAGTAAATATCATGATGAGTCAGGAAATCCCTTACAAAATTTACCTGAGTGAGGAGGAAATGCCGAAGCAGTGGTATAACGTTCGTGCGGATATGAAGAATAAGCCGGCACCACTTTTAAATCCGGCAACCCATGAGCCAATGACACTTGCAGAGCTGGAGCATGTATTCTGTACAGAGCTTGCAAAGCAGGAGCTTGACGATACGACACCTTATTTTGACATTCCGGATGAGATCCTTGGATTCTACCGCATGTATCGTCCGTCACCGCTGGTACGTGCGTACTGTCTGGAGAAAAAGCTTGATACACCGGCAAAGATTTATTATAAATTCGAGGGTAACAATACGAGCGGAAGCCATAAGTTAAACTCTGCCATTGCACAGGCATATTATGCGAAGCAGCAGGGCTTAAAGGGCGTTACCACAGAGACCGGTGCAGGTCAGTGGGGTACAGCACTTTCCATGGCATGCTCATATTTTGATCTGGATTGTAAGGTATATATGGTAAAATGCTCCTACGAGCAGAAGCCGTTCCGTCGCGAGGTAATGCGTACATATGGTGCCAGTGTAACACCGTCGCCTTCTATGGATACAGAGGTGGGACGCAGGATCCTGGCAGAGCATCCGGGAACCACCGGCAGCCTTGGATGTGCCATTTCTGAGGCAGTAGAGGCAGCAACAAGCACCGAGGGTTATCGTTATGTATTGGGAAGCGTACTTTCCCAGGTACTTCTTCATCAGACAGTGATCGGTCTGGAGACAAAGGCTGCTCTTGATAAATATGACATTACTCCGGACATCATTATTGGATGTGCCGGCGGTGGATCAAACCTTGGCGGTCTGGTATCTCCGTTTATCGGGGAGATGCTCCGCGGCGAGAAGAAGTATCAGGTGATCGCTGTTGAGCCTGCTTCCTGCCCGAGTCTCACCAGAGGTAAATATGCATATGACTTCTGTGATACCGGAAAGGTTTGTCCTCTGGCAAAGATGTACACTCTGGGCAGCGGCTTTATTCCTTCACCAAACCATGCCGGCGGCCTTCGTTATCATGGTATGAGCTCTGTACTTTCACAGCTTTATGATGATGGTCTGATGGAAGCACGTTCCGTAGAGCAGACAGCAGTATTTAAGGCAGCGGAGCAGTTTGCAAGAGTCGAAGGAATCCTTCCGGCACCGGAGAGCAGTCATGCGATCAAGGTGGCTATTGACGAGGCGATGAAGTGCAAGGAGACCGGTGAGGAGAAGACCATCGTATTCGGTCTGACCGGTACAGGATACTTTGATATGTATGCATATGAGAGCTTCCATGACGGTACAATGAAGGATTATATTCCTACCGATGAGGATCTGCAGCCCGGTTTTGAAAGTCTGCCAAAGATGTAATTTAAAATAGTTGTTTTATGACTCCCGCAGAGATAAATATTTCTGCGGGAGTTTTTTACCAATTTAAATAATTTTCTAGCATTTCCCAGCATACCATGATGAAAACCCCACACAATAAAAGTGGGGGTGATCAAATGCTGTTGGATGTGGCGAGCGGCGGATTTGCTTTAAGTCTTGCGCTGACCAACCGGACATATCTGGTGTCTGAGGACATGAATCCGGAGGAACGGCGGGAGATGCTGGAAAAGCTTCGAAGTGAGCAGCTTGAAAAAGAGGTAGGACTGTTAGTGAACCAGATTGGCAAGATCGATCAGCCGCCGGGTTAAAGGCAGTAGTAAAGTTTTGTATAATAGGGTGGCTTTGTATATACAAAAGCAGGTGGTTCATGATAAAATAAATATTAGACTGAGCCGAGAGCTTTTTGGGTTCTTGCAGAATCGGGAAATAAAGATTTATTTGTGTGAAACATCTGTATATGAGGAGGAAAATGAATGAAGAAAAAGAATAACGGCCAATTACAGAAGTACAGTGATTTATTTACTAAGATCATCAACCGCAATATCTGCATTATTCTGATACTTGCGCTTGGAATCGCATTTGTCGGTGTCACCCTATTGTCTGTATACAGAGGTAATGGGGCGATCAATTCTGAGGCACAGGAATATCGGGCAGAGATTGAGAAATGGGTGCTGAAGCAGCAGAGCATATTAAATATGTTTGTCAATAATATGGAGGCACAGGGAGATCTCTATAAGGATTATGATGCTGCTGTGAAGTATCTGGATCATATAACACAGAAATATGAGGAGATTTCCTGTACATATTTATCGGATCCGTCTTTGCCGGCTGTCGTGATAATGAATAATGGCTGGAAGCCGGATGCCGATTTTGATGTGACACAGCGTTCCTGGTATTCGGATGCCATTGACAATGATGACATTGCAGTCAGTGATCCGTATCTTGATGAGCAGACAGGGAACTACTGTATAACCATGAGTAAGCGTGTCGTGATCAATGGAAAGACGATCGGGGTATTTGGCATTGATTTTTATATGGATCAGTTGACGGCGATTCTTTCCGACAGTTATAAGGGACGAAATTATGCGTTTTTGGCATCAAAGGATGGGATGATCGTGACGCATCCGTCAGAGCAGATGCAGCTTGGAGATGGTGTTTCCGTAAAGGTCAGTGACAGTGTTTATGCAAAGTGTAAAAAAGACGCTTCCGTAAAAACGATCGTTGATTATCAGAAAAAGGCAAAAACGGTTACGGCGATGACCACTGAGGACGGCAATTTCCGTGTCTTTATGGTGAAGGACTGGCTGCAGGTATATTCCTTCCTGGTGGAAACTACAATATTTTATATATTTATGTTTGTAGCCTGCGTCTGGGGCAGTATCCGGTATAACCGCAGGGTTATCGGCAAATGGTTTCGGCCTCTGGAGGAGTTTGCCAGAAAGATTCCGGCAGTGGCACAGGGACAGCTGGATATTGTTTTTGATGAGGATGAGATCTGTCTGGAGATTAAAGTACTGCAGGATTCGTTGAACCAGATGGTCACGTCGTTAAATACATATATTAATGATATCGTTCGTATATTGGAGGACATTGCGGAAGGAAATCTGGCGGTGACTTCGGAAATTGAGTATCGGGGAGATTTTGCAAGGTTACAGCAGGCAATTCAGAAGATCACAGGCAATTTAAATGGATTAGTTCGTGACATCGAGCATAGTGCAAAACAGTTTCAGGGAATTTCCCGGCAGGTTTCCGATGTGTCCGGTCAGGTGGAACAGGGAGCGAGACAGCAGGCGGACAGCATTGATGATCTTGCACAGAATATGGATCATCTGCAGAAAGGCATGGTGCAGGCAACCGGAAGCGTACGGGAAGTGATCGTGGCGGTAAATGCCAACAACGAAAATCTTCGGGATATCACTCATAACCAGATCAACCTTCTCAGTGACAAGATGAATGAAATTGCGGAGAGTTCAGCGAAGATCGGAGAATGTCTGGAGCTGATCAACAGTATTAACAGTCAGACAAATCTTCTCGCATTGAATGCTTCCATTGAGGCAGCCAGAGCCGGAGAGGCAGGAAAGGGATTTGCCGTTGTAGCAGAGGAGATCCGGCAGCTTTCGGAAAATACAGCGGATGCCAGCGGTGAGATCCGTGGAATGATCCAAAAGAATAACGAGTCCGTCCGGGAAGGAATTAACATTACAGAACATACGGTTCAGATTCTTGAAGATAATCTGAAGAGCTTTGAGGAAGCCCGCGATGAGATTACAAAAGCAGCGCAGATCATCGAAAATCAGGAAGAATACATGAACAACATTTCCCAGTCCATGGGAGCTATTGGCAGTATTGTAGACAATAATACCAGTGTGTCCAAAGAGAATACAGCTGCTGCGGAGGAAATGACACAGCAGACAGACCAGCTTTCCGGTCAGATCGGTAAATTTCATCTGGCAGAGTGACGAAATCCCTTTGTTTTTCGGGAGAAAGGGGATGGAGGCAAAACCGTCAAAAACTGCCGAAAACTGGCAGAATCATTGACTTTTTGCGCCTGATATGATAAATTTAATCTATGTATTTATGTGTATTGGAGAGTTAAATGCAAATGATATTTGCAGAAATGGAGATGGGGCATGGATTATACAAAATTAACAAATCAGGATCTGGAACAGTTGATCGAGCAGAAGGACATAGAGGCTACCTGCGAGATGGCAGACAGATGCCTGAATGGTACATATGGGGTTGAACAGAACTTAAACAGAGCATATCAGCTTTATCACAGAGCGGAGAGTAAGGGAAGCAGGCGTGCATATGTTGGATTAGCGTACATGTACGAAAACGGCATTCTCTTTGGACAAAATATAGAGCTGGCAAAGAAGTATTATGCGATGGCCGGCGTGGAAAAGACAGAATTTGCAGAGGTTCAGGAGCGGAAAAAGCATTATGTTGAGATGGAGTCGGGACCACGGGAGCCGGTTCGTGTCGGCGCAGATGGTCAGGTGATCGATCAGATTGTCAACGAAGCGATGGGTATCAGTGATGAACCGGTTGATGAGTCCAGACAGCATTTGATGGAGATGGCTGTAAGCCGTGCCCAGGAGGCGGCAGAGGCAGCGCGTATGGCGGCAGTTAAGGCACAGGAGGCAGCCGCAGCAGCAGATAAGGCAGCAGAATATGCAAAAAAAGCCTGTCTGTAGACATGGAGGATTAAATGAAAAAGTATCGGGGAGCATCGGGAAAAATATATAATATTGATCCGGAGCCAATCGCCAAGGGCGGTGAAGGAACGATATGTGCCGTAGAAGGGGCAGACGATATCGTAGCAAAAATATACAAACAGGAAAAAAGAACAAAGCGTCGCTTGGAAAAACTCTCTCTGATGATTCGCTATCAATTAACGGATATTCAGCGCCGGCAGGTTACATGGCCATTGGACGTGATATATGAGGAGTCCGGGTTTGCGGGGTATATCATGCCGAGACTTCATAGTGCGGAGGATTTTACCGTGGTATGTGGCGCCGGGATTGAGGAGATCAATCTGGAGGATCGCTTGTTTATCGGGTATAATATCTGTGCAGCGGTAGATACCGTACATAGCTTTGGACAGGTCTGTGGAGATCTGAATCCGCAGAATATCTGTGTCAA
>CAKRHL010000174.1 GCA_934338765.1 uncultured Lachnospiraceae bacterium
CTTCTTTTGAGGGATATGTGGATGGCAAAAAGATGGATGACACCTGTGGTGAAGATTATGTAGAGCTGGGATCCGGAGAATGGCTGGATGGTTTTGAGGACAATCTGACAGGGGTAAATACCGGCGACTCTGTTGTTTTTACCATACCGGTGCCGGACGGGACATACGGAGATCCATCGCTGGATGGAAAGAACGTGGAATTTCATGTGACGGTATTGTATATCTGCGGAGAAGAGATACTGCCGGAGTATTCGGATGCATTTGTTAAAAAGCTTACTAAAAATAAATATAAAACAACCACAGATTATAACGAATATTTAAAGAAAAAGCTCCACAAGGAAAATGAGGATCAAAAGGCAGAATATGCGTGGTCTGATGTATTAGAAACCTGTGAAGCAGATAAGTATCCGGATTCCCTGTTAGAAGCAAGTAAAGAGGAAGTGCTTCAGGGTTATTATGATATGGCATCGGTGTATGGCTGCAGCAAAGAAGAGATATTCCCAATGTTTGGCTATGAAAACGAAGAGGCGTTTGTCAATTCGGATCTGACTTCCCTGGCACAGGATACGGCAAAGGAGTATCTTGCGGCGCAGGCGATCGCACAGAAGGAAAATATAAGCTATACCAAAGAAGAACTGCAGGAATATATCAAGGAGCAATATGAGGATATGACAGAGGAGTATGATTCTCCGGAGGCATATGCAAAGGCAAGAGGAGGATATCTGGAGAGACAGATGCTCTTGGAACAGGTGAAAAACTGGATCGCGGATCATGCAAAGTATTCCGGCTGACCGGGAAAGACATCGTGGAAAGGAAGACGGTGAGATGGATAAATTGAAGATTCTGGTAGTGGATGATGAGCAGAGGATGAGAAAGCTTGTAAGAGACTTTCTGGTAAAGAAGAATTTTGAGGTAATGGAAGCCGGAGACGGTGAAGAAGCAGTTGATATTTTTTACGAGAATAAGGATATCGCCCTGATCATTCTGGATGTTATGATGCCGAAAATGGATGGATGGCAGGTATGCCGTGAGATCAGGAAGTATTCTCAGGTACCCATCATCATGCTGACAGCAAAAAGCGATGAAAAGGATGAGCTTCAGGGTTTTGATCTGGGAGTGGATGAGTATATTTCCAAGCCGTTCAGCCCCAAGATCCTGGTGGCCAGAGTGGAGGCAATCCTGCGAAGGACAAATGCATTGGAGGAAGGTGTCAAGGAAGTAGGTGGGATCATGCTGAATCAGGCTGCCCATGAGGTAAAGATCGACGGGAACAATATTGATCTCAGTTATAAGGAATTTGAGCTGTTGACATATTTTATCAATAATCAGGGCGTGGCGTTATCCAGAGAGCGCATTTTGAATAATGTATGGAATTACGATTATTTTGGAGATGCAAGAACCATTGATACACATGTTAAGAAGCTGAGGAGCAAGCTTGGGGACAAGGGAGAATATATCAAAACAATATGGGGAATGGGTTACAAATTTGAGGTGTAAGAGATCATGAATAAAAAGGTGACATCCTTTGTAAAAATGCAGTCGATCAAGACAAAACTGATCGTTGTGCTCTGCAGTATTCTGGCTATTACCATTCTGGGCTGCTGGCTGGCCAATCAGCTGTTTTTACCGATGTATTATCAGCACAGCAAGATCCGTACATTATCGGAATCTTTTCGAAAGATCAACAGTATTGTCAAAAATGACAGTGGCTTTCAACAGGGAGCGGGAAAAAACGGATTGTCAGAAAAAAGCATCAATATTTTGGATTCTTTGACGGAAAATGGTTCCATGAACACATATCTGTTCCGGATCAACGATTATTTTGGCATGCTGCAATATACATTTTGTTATCCGTTGGCGGATTCCCTCAGTAATATACAAAAGGAAAATGTGCGGGACAAAACGATGGACTATGTTATTGGTCTTGTCAACGGTTATGTGGAAAGAGATGGACGGGAACTGATCAAGGGCAATAAAAATTATCAGGTGTTTAAATCATATGATGAGAGGATCGGTTCCTATTATCTGGAATTGTTCGGCCGGATTGATTCCGGGGACTTCATTTATATGAGTACCAACTACCAGAGCATGAAGGAAAGTGTGGCAGTATCTAACCGCTTTCTGGCGTATATCGGCGTGATCGCAGTGGTCATATCAGGTGTTTTGTTGTTTTTGATCGGTAACAGGTTTACAAAGCCTATTGTTTATCTGACCGATATCGCCACGAGAATGTCGCAGCTGGATTTTGAGGCGAAATATCCCGTTGATACAGAGGACGAGATCGGCAGACTTGGAAACAGTATCAATATGTTGTCAGAGAGGCTGGAGGAAACAATCTCAGAACTGAAATCCGCCAACAATGAGCTGCAAAAGGATATTGAAAATAAAATACAGATTGATGAGATGAGAAAAGACTTTTTGTCGAATGTTTCCCATGAGCTGAAAACACCGATTGCATTGATACAGGGATATGCAGAGGGACTGCATGACAATATCAATGATGACAGCGAGAGCCGGGAGTTTTATTGTGATGTTATCATGGATGAGGCCAATAAAATGAATAAAATGGTGAAAAAGCTTCTCACATTGAATCAGATCGAGTTTGGAAAAAATCAGATTACATTTGAACGCTTTGATATTGTTCAGGTGATCCGTTCTGTGATCCAGTCAGCGTCTCTTCTGGCAGACCAGAAGGGAGCGGAGATATATATGGAGGAGACAGAGCCTGTATATGTCTGGGCGGATGAGTATATGGTAGAAGAAATCGTTACCAATTATATCAGCAATGCCATTAATCATGTGGATGGAGAGAAAAGGATCCGGGTGATGCTGGAGATGCGGGAAAATGTGGTACGTGTCAGAGTATTTAATACCGGTGAACAGATCCCGGAGGATGAGCTGGACAAAATATGGATTAAGTTTTATAAGGTCGACAAAGCGAGAACCAGGGCGTATGGAGGAAGTGGTATTGGTCTGTCTATCGTGAAAGCGATCGTAGAGTCCATGAACCAGCAGTGTGGTGTGAAGAACTGTCAGAATGGTGTGGAATTTTGGTTTGATATTGACCGAAAAAGTTAAAAAACAATGTTTTTCCGGCAGTTTACCGCAGATTGAGACGGCAGAAGCTACGCTGGAAATCGTTGCGCAAAATGGGAAAATATGATACCATATAGATATGGTGGCAGGCGTTTTGTGCCTGCATATTTAAAAGATGTATTTTGAGAAAGGCATGATTATTGATATGAAAAAGAGATTGATCGTGACAGCCGCCGTAATGGCACTTGTGTTGTCAGGTTGCGGCTCCGGACCGAATCTGGATGATGTCAGCAGAGATATGGAAGCAGAGTATATGGCAGGTGCATTGTTAAAGTATGATAAGAACAATGATGATGTACTTGATTATGACAGGAGTGTTCTGAAGGCTACACCGACGCCGGAACCCACAAGGACACCGGCAGTGACGACGGCACCTGCTTCTTCTGCATCGTCTCAGAACCTGTCGGATCCCGAAGGTGTTAAGGACAATTCACAGGCCGGTCTTGTGCCTCCGCAAAAAGTATATGCGCTGGATCAGATTGACATAAAGATGATGTCCAGTGAGACCGGACATACATATGGCTCTGCGGATGCGGCGCTCAGTGCCCATACGGGAAAAGAGCTTTTAATCGTGCATTTTCGTATTAAGAACAATTCATCAGCAAAGCAGAAGGTCAATCTGATGAAGAAGTCGCTGCAATATACATTGATCGCAGATGGAGAAACGGCAGGCAGTCCGCTGATGACGATACTCCAAAATGATCTGCAGTATTTTAAGGAAAAGATGGCACCGGGCCGAAGCTCTGAGGCAGTTCTTATCTTTGAAGTGGATAAAAAGCAGAAGATGCAGAATATATCGATCCAGGTGACAGACGGAAATATGACAGGAGAGATTGCAGTACATTGATGTGATCTCAGATTTTTGAAAGGCAGGGTGATTATTCATGGAGACAGGCATATTATTAGAGAGTGGAACAAATGAGTTGGAGATTCTGGAGTTTCGGGTTGGTCAGAATTATTATGGAATTAATGTGGCGAAGATCAGAGAGATCCTGCCATATCAGAAGCCGACGCCGATTCCCAATGCAGATGCAAGGATAGAGGGCATTTTTATGCCGAGAGACGAGATCATTTCGATCGTTGATCTGTCGCGGGTAATGAATATGCCGATGTCTGCGTCTGCAGCAGGTGATATGTACATCGTTACCAATTTCAATAATCTCAATACAGCATTTCATGTACAAGGAGTAGAAGGAATCCACAGAGTATCCTGGGAGGATATCATTGAACCGGATTCTACGATCAATGCGTCGGGCATGGGGATGGCAACGGGAATTGTCAGGATCGATGACCGTCTGATCATTATCCTTGATTTTGAAAAGATCGTGGCAGAGATCAATCCGGAGACAGGATTGAAGATGTCTGATGTGGAGCATATGACGGGCAGATCCCGCGTGGATTCTCCTATTTTGATCGCAGAGGATTCCCAATTGCTTGGAAAGATGCTGCTGGACTGCTTAAAGAGAGCGGGATTTGTCAATATAGACATTACCAGTAACGGAAAAGAGTGCTGGGATAAGCTTACCTCATATGAAGAGCAGGGAGTACTGGATCAAAAGGTAGCCTGTGTCATTACAGATATTGAGATGCCGCAGATGGATGGTCATCATCTGACCAAACTGATCAAAAGCAACGACAATATGATGCATATACCGGTTATTATCTTCTCCTCTCTGATCAATGATGAGATGAGGAAAAAAGGAGAGAGCCTTGGGGCTGACATGCAGCTGTCAAAGCCGGAGATCGGACAGCTGGTAGATGCTATTGATCAGATCCTGCAGATTGAAAATGCAGATGGGGCATCTGCATCATAATGTAAGAGCAACAGATAATTAAGGAGATAGAATCTTGAACGAAGAAGATTTGAAGGATGTGGCAGAGGATGCCAAGGAACAGGAAATAAGTGAATATGAGAGCCTGCAGGATTTTGTTGATCTGGAGGATCTGAGCA
>CAKRHL010000175.1 GCA_934338765.1 uncultured Lachnospiraceae bacterium
CATTGACCTGATTCATTTGAATCCCAAGAGTCTTTGCGATATTGTCCCGCATGGTATCGATATAATCTCTCATCTTTGGTCTCTGTGCGATGATCGTAGCATCAATATTTTCAACCAGATAGCCCTCTTCCTCAATAAGCTCTCCCACATGCTCCAGGAGCTTTAAGCTGTCAGCTCCTTTGTATTCCGGATCCGTATCCGGAAAGTGCTTGCCGATATCCCCCAGCGCCGCAGCTCCAAGGAGTGCATCCATGATTGCATGAAGCAGTACATCCGCATCCGAATGACCATCCAATCCCTTCTCATAGGGAATCTTTACGCCTCCTATGATCAGATCACGTCCCTCCACGAGACGATGAACATCATAACCCATTCCTACTCTCATATATATAAATTCCTTTCTTTTCTGCCATATTAGAATCTCTCACAATCATATCATTCCCGGCGTAGAAATTCAATGGGAGGGTTGTAACAAAAAAAGGCATCTATCAAAAGATAAATGCCTTTTAGACAAAAAAATAATAGCGAGAGGGAGATTCGAACTCCCGACACCACGGGTATGAACCGTGTGCTCTAGCCAACTGAGCTATCTCGCCATATATAACCGATGAAAGATTCATCGAATGGGACCTACAGGGCTCGAACCTGTGACCCTCTGCTTGTAAGGCAGATGCTCTCCCAGCTGAGCTAAGATCCCGTTTGTCTACGCCGTTCGTTTCACGCGACTTGTATAATATACCAGACTCTTTCATATATGTCAATACCTAATTTTAATTTTTTTCCGGTATTTTTTCGTCTACTTTACTATGGAACATTCCCACAAAATCTGCTATGATATCTAATACAGTCTATGAACTGCTTTTCGCATACGCGGGGACTTCTGCCACCGGCAGATTTTCCATCCAATATAGAGATAGAATTTAAATACAAAATACAGGGGGATATCATTATGAACAATCGTGCCGTCAATATCAGCAGTCTTGTAATACTGCTCAGTCTTGTCAGCTTTATCGCAGAGGCCTGCCTTTATTACCTGATCAATTACCACTGGGTCAGCATTTTATTTGCAGTGATCTTTTCCGTGGGGCTTTCCCATTTCTGTCTGGAGTCATCGTTAAACTACGGATACAGCTTTCTTCATGCAGCATTTATGGTAACGATCACCTTTATCTTTTCTACCGTTATTTATCTGATCCAGCCAAATCAGTGGATCCATTACGATTTTTCTATGGTCGTGCTTGTTCTGGTCAACTGGATCACCCCGTTTATATATTGTAATATCCGGGATATGCTGGACCGCGGACCTCGTTTCGATAATTTCCACTTATTCTTCCAGAGAATGAGCATACTATTTATTGTATTTTTCCTTTTTGTTGTAGTCAAACAGTATTTTGTGACGCCGATCACTCCTCCTTATCAGGAGCTGCCGTTTGGTGCCCACAATTTCGTTCCAATGATGACGACAGCATCTTATATTGAATTTGCACTTAACAGCCACACCTCATTGTTTCCTCTTTTCTGCTATATTGCAGAGATGATCGCACTTGGTGTTCCGATCGGCTTTTTCGTACGGATCTACGGTGCAAAGCTTCCGTTTCTCCTGAGACTTGTGATCTATACAGGCATTCCGGTCATTCTGGAGCTTTTGCAGGAAATCACAGGCCGGGGCTGGGGCGACATCGACGATGTCACCATGAGCCTGCTGGGCGTACTCATCGGCGTGATCCTGTTCTATCTACTGAACGGCCTGTCCCAGTCCGTCTCCAACCGCGAGTACATGATGAGCCGCAGCCAGACATCCAACTACTTTTCATAAAAATGGTCACAGATCGCCCGCCCATAAAAATAATAGAGGATGGTGTGCAAGCTTGCTTGCATAAACCAGCCTCTATTTTTTATGGGCAGGTGATTAGCCTGACTTTCCTGTAATGACTAAGCATTTTTGCACGCAGTGCAAAAATGCTTAGGAATTGAAGGAAAGGCGGGCGATCTGTGACCTCTACGCTTCCCTCACTGCCCTTACAAATGCCTCTATCTTCTCCGGATCCTTCCCCTGTCCATACTCGTTCTCCACTCCCGAGCTTACATCCACCCCGTAAGGATGCATTGCCGCAACAGCACTGCCTACATTATCCGGATTTAATCCTCCTGCCAGCAGATACGGCTTCCCGTCCTCCGGCAGATTGGGTATGCTGCTCCAGTCAAAGGTTTTACCACTCCCCGGCTTCACGGCATCAAACACATAACCGATGCACTTCGGCTCTGCCCCGTACCGCTCCCACTCCTGCATATTGTCTACATTAAACGCCCGAAGGAATGGAATCTGCAAAATCCCAAGAACCTCCGGAATCACCTGTCCGTGAATCTGGACAATATCAAAGCCAGCTTCCTGAATCTCTTTTATCTGCAACGCAGACGGCGAAACCACCACGGCCACTTTCTTAATCTTTGACGACAGGGATTTCATGATCTCCTTTGCCCGATCTATGGTAATATTTCTTTTGCTTTTCGGAAAGAAAAGTACCATCCCCGCATAATCCGCCTGTGCTTTTGAGACCCATTCTGCTTCCTGCGGCGTTGTTAATCCACATATTTTTATTTTTGTCATACTGCTTTAACCATGCCTTTCCAAAATTCTGACTTTTTCATCATAGCACTCCCCACTTATTTCCTCAAGGTAACAAAACATTTTTACTCTCTGTTTTTCAGAACCTCGGCCGGGGTGATCTTTTGCAGACGACGTACCAGGAAGAAGTTGATCACTGCATACAGCAGAAGAATCCCTACATATAATCCGATATAAAGTACCGGTGGAAAATGAAGATTCATTCCACAGGCAATATTGCTGACCATCAACGGATACATGGCATCCATACACAGCTTGGATAGCGGAATGCAGATCAGCGCTCCCACTGCTACAATGCAGAAATTACTATTCAGATACAGCTTCCGGATCTCACTGATGCGGTAACCAAATATCTTTACCAGTGAAATACCAAAGCTGGAACGATCGATCATCACTTTCATCATCAGATACATAACAACACAGAAGATCAACGCAGACATGATCATCAAAGTCGAAACCATCGGTATCATCATATCAACAAAAATATCAGAATTCTTTTCTACCTCCGACTTCTTTAATGTACCATAAAGCCGTCCAGACGGAATATTCAGCTTATGATCAGCAAATACAACATTATAATAATCATCCCCTTCGCCAAACAATTCCCGCATACTGTCTATGTCCATAAAAACGTACAGACCGGTAGAATACTGTGTCACTCCATCCACCGTAAATGCATAATCCCGTTCTTCATCTTCATCCTTCAAGACAAACTGATCTCCCTTTGCAAGAGCAAACTTCTGTGCTGCAGCACTGGACAGGATCACACGGCTCTTTCCTTTTTTCACATCAGCATCAAAGAAGGAATCATCCTTTGTAATTCCCAGTACAGTGACATCCAGATTGTAACCGAAGCGTTCCCGTTTTAACGTCCTGGCATAGGCTTCTTCACCCCCGGACGGTACCTTTCCGGCAGGATATTTATAGGTATACATATATTCAAACTTTGTATCGGCTCTGTTCTCAATACCTACATTGGAACACATTACATAACAGTCCAGACTCAGCATACAGATCAGAAGGGAAACAAAAAGTCCAAAGACCACAGTCAGACCGGTTCGAAGCTCCCGCAAAAACTGACGGATGCAGAATCTTGGTACAAATGCCATATCGCCCAGATCCATGTGGCCAAATCTTCCCTGTTTCTGTTCCTTACGCATCAGCTTTAAAGCCGGCTGTGCCAGCTTCTTCCGGATCACCAGCCAGTTCACAATGACTGCCGCCAGAACGGGCATCACTGCTCCATAGACCAGCAGGTATACAGGATACACATCCGGCACTTCCGGGAAGGAGAAATAATTATAGGTGTCTGCCATCTGCTGCCGCACGCCGACCGGCGAAAAGCCGATTGCCATTCCGATCACTCCTGATATAAATGTGACACAGACCGGCAGAGTAAGATAATGCATGATCAGATCCTTCCCGGTCACACCCATGGCATACAATGCACCGATCACGCCACTCTCTGCCTCGATCGTATGCACAACAAACACCGAGATCACATAGGTAAATAAGATCATTATGATCACACCGGCGACAAGACCTGCCAGCTTATTGATCACCTGATCGTCTGTAGTGGCACCGATCCTCATATTTTCCGATGCGGTAACAAATTCTGTCATATTGCTTAAAGAAATATCAAAATATTTGTCCACCAGCTTATCTGTTCCTTTTTTCAGCTTATGAACACCATCAGACAGCTCTCCGGCACCATCTGCTGCCTCTCCCACACCGTCCGTGTATTTTATGATCCCATCCTTGTAGCTTTTGAGCATGGTAAGCTGATCTAACAGAGAACCAATGGAAAGTCTCACAATCCCGTTATCGTTTTTATTTTTTAACTCAGTCAGCTTCTCCTCAAAATTCTCCTCGGTAAGTACCTCCGTCAGACCATAATCCTCCAGTGCATCAGAAGCCTGCTCCAGATATGCATCCAGAAGCTGACCCGTTCCGTCCTGCAGCTTTTTGTTATTGGAAGCAAGCTCAGAAAGTCCATCGGAAAGCTCCCCGGCACCGTCTGCCAGCTTATTGATCCCCTTTGTCACCTTATCCTTCTGACCACCGGTCTGACGCCAGTATTTCTGAAACCATTTGTCCGTAATATCACTGGCATCAATGGTCTGATCCTTAAGCCATTCCTTCAGCTTTTTGTCAGTCATTCCTTGTTTCAGTCTGTACGAATAATTGTACACCTCTGTCTGGGCACTTTTTCCCTGACCCTGCATTCTTCGATACTGATCCGAGGTTACAAAAGCAAGACCAAACTGCTTGCTTCCCACAGTACTGTCTGACAGATTATGATAGGGTGCATTGTAGTCCGGCACACAGCCGATTCCCGATACTTTCAGTATTTCTCCACCAATTGCCACAGTGTCTCCCACCTGGATCTGATGTTCCTCGCAGTATCTCTGCTCC
>CAKRHL010000176.1 GCA_934338765.1 uncultured Lachnospiraceae bacterium
GCATCCGTGAGGGCAGGGCGTGGCTGCAGGATAAAGTCCGTAATATGGGACAGATAGATATGGCAGTGAAAAACGGAACAGCCAATACCGTTACAGGCAGTGCTTCTGATCTTAACGGGATTGTTGCAGAGAAAAGAAAGCAACGTCAGGAGACCGGAGAGATCGTTCTTCAGGCGGATCGGGTTTCCTTTGAATATGAGAGAGGAAAACGGGTGCTGGAGGACTTTTCGCTGCAGGTTCCCGGGGGGAAGATATATGCCGTTATGGGTGGAAACGGTTCCGGTAAGTCAACGGCCCTGAAGGTGCTTATGGGGATTTATAAACCCCGGCGGGGCAAGATAAGGACAAAGGGAGCCCTTCGTTATCTAGCACAAAATCCGCGAAGTCTTTTTACGGAGCTTACTGTGGAGGAAGAGCTGCTGGTCATGCAGGGGGCGCAGATGTACAGGGAAGGAGACGGACAGGCAGTGAAGGAGATGCTTCATTATCTGGAGCTGACAGAGCTTGGAGCACAAAATCCCATGGATCTCAGTGGAGGTCAGCAGCAGCGTCTTGCCATGGGCAAGCTTCTCATGACAGATCCGGATATTCTTCTGCTGGATGAGCCCACAAAGGGACTGGATGGAGCCTTTAAGTCAAAGCTTGCACAGCTGTTGCGTGATCTTTGTATCAAGGGGAAAACAGTGGTGCTTGTCTCTCATGATATGGACTTTTGCGCGCAGTATGCGGATATCTGTGGTCTTCTGTTTGATGGACAGATGATCAGTCAGGATGCTGCTGAGACCTTTTTTGGGGACAATGTATTTTATACGACCCCGGCAAGCCGTATGGCGCAGGGGATCATAGAAGGCTGTTTCCGCCCGGAGGATATTACAGCGGCGTTGCAGAAGGCGGGTGATGGCTCATGAGAGAGAAGCATGCCGCATCTGAAGCGAAGAAGGGAGTGGACATCTCCGGCCGCCGCTGCTTTGACTGGGATGCATATCTGGTGGAAAAGGCAAGACGGCGTAAGATAGGAGGCGTTCTGCTTCTGGCGGCAATGATCCTGCTATTGTTTACATCAGCAGTTTTGCTGCAGGGAAAACATTATCTTTTGATGGGGTTTGGGGGAGTGATCCTGATACTTGTCCTGTTTTTTGGACAGTATGAAAGACGAAAACCCCTTGCAAGAGAGGTGGTGCTTTTGTCCACATTGACGGCTTTGTGTGTGGCGATGAATGAAATCTGTGCACACACGATACCTCTTCATGCGGGGACCACTATGGTGGTGATCTGCGGCATCGGTCTGGGACCGGAGGCTGGTTTTCTGATCGGCGCCATGAGCAGACTGGTATGTAATTTTTTTGATGGTCAGGGGCCATGGACTCCCTGGCAGATGGCTGCCTGGGGAATGGTCGGGTATTTATCCGGCATGGCTTTTAATAAAGTAGAACGCAGGAGAACAGGGGAAAACCTGGCGAGGAGGCTTTCCTTAGAAAAGGGACGCCATTTCAGGGTGATCATGGGACCGGTTCTCTGTATTTTGCTGGCATGGGTGCTTGCTTACGTTGTCTTTTTGCTGAGGGGAGATCCCGACGGTCAGGGCTTTTGTGGCTGGAGACTGTATATTTACGGGATCGCAGGACTGGCAGCAGGCTGCATACTGCAAAGGAAGAAGCTTCCGGTAGATGATATCACAACAACAGTGTTTACTTTTTTTGTGGTATTTCTGCTGTATGGAGGCCTGATGAACTTTGCGGCAATGCTGATGACATATTCGGCAGATGCCTCAGGGGCAGATATCAGCTGGAAGACGTTGAAAGCATTATACCTGACAGGGGTACCCTATGACGCGGCGCATGCCGGAACGGCGGCGTTGTGTATGTTCCTTTTTGGGGACAGCATTTTACAAAAGCTGGAGCGTATACAAGGGAAATTTGGGATTACACTGTAAACACAGCACACAAGAATGGAGGATTGAAATGAGTAAGAAAAAATGGATGAGCAGTCTTCTGGCAGCAGCTTTGGCATTTACGACAGTATTTAGCGCAGGCTCTGTTGTTAAGGCTGACGAAACACAGGAGTCCACAGGCAAGATCGTTGTTTATGTGGCAGCAGAGGGTACTGATGCAGAGGGACACAAGGTGGATATTGGAAAAACTGCCGTACAGGTTGATGCAGGCACAAAAGGTGATGTGGTTGCGGCAAAAGCATTCCAGGCAGCAGGTTTAGGCGAATCAGATTATTCTATTGTGGACGCTTACGGATATGGCAGCAATATTGAAAAAATTGGTGCGATTGCAAATCCGTCTGACTGGCAGAAGGGATATTGGTCTTTCTGTGTCAATGGAACTTATGCATCTGCTTCTTTAGGTAATACTGTTATGAATAATAACGATAAGATAAGCTTTATCTTTGCCTATGGTGATGATGCCGCTAAATGTGAAGCATCTGCTTACAGTGACGATGCGTCCAAGAATCCGGACAGCACGAAGGCAGCTGAGCTTCTGAAAAATGCAAAGATCCAGCAGGATATTGTTGCAGAGGCAACCTACAATAGCGTGCTGGGTGGTGGAGAGACTGTTTATGGTATTGAGAGTCCGGATTCCCTGTATGTTGCATTTTCTCTGATCCGTGCAGGATATACAGCTGCAAACGATTATTATGAGCAGATGTATGCCAAGGTAGCGGAGCAGTTAAAGGAGCTGAAGGAGAAAGGATCTATTACCGTAAACGGAGAGTCAATGAATCTGGATACCATTGGTTCAACTGCTTATACATCAGCAAATCCGGAGTTAAACCGTGCTAAGGTTGTACTTTTCGTTACAGCAATGGGAAAAGATGCCAGCGATATCAATGGATATAATCTGATCGATGAGATGGCGCAAAAGAAAATATATGAGAATTCTTTAACAGCATATATGCTTGACAGCACTATGCTTCTGGCCTTGGATTGCGGAAACTATGAGCTGCCTTCCGGTGATGCTTATATTACCCGCAGCCAGCTGGTAAACAGTGTTGCAGCCAGCATGGACAGCATGATCGAATCTGCGATCAGCTGGTCATCGATCGATATGGCAGCAATGCCGATCCAGTGTCTGTATCCATATGTACAGAGTGACAACCCGGCAGCGAAGGAAGCCGGCAGCACTCTTGATACAGAAGCTGTAAAGAAGGCAGTTCAGGAAGGAAAAGAGTATCTTGAAAATACCCAGAATAATGATGGTACATGGAGCGGTTACGCCGGAGAGAAGAATAATGTGTGGACATTAGCACAGATCATGACAGCGATGGGACAGCTCCGCATCAATCCATGCAGCGAAGAGGATGGAAGTGATTTTATCAAAAACGGTGTGACTGTTTTAGATGATGCTGCAGAATTTTTCGACATGGAAAACAAGACACTGGATACAGCCAAGGTGCCAAATATGCCGGAGCAGCTTCTCCGTGGCTTAAGTGCAGTGATCCGTGTAATGGAAGGAAAGAATTCCCTGTACGATGTTGAGAAACAGAGTGCACCAACTGTAACTCCAAGCCAGACACCGTCCGTAAGTCCTGCAGCACCGACCCCATCCGTAAGTCCGTCTGCACCGGCTAAGACTACAACACCGGCAGCTACGACAGCAGCACCGGTCAAGAAAGTGAAGAAGGTTACAGCAGCTAAGACGAAAGTAACAGTAAAGAAGGGTAAAAAGACAACGATCAAATGGAATGTAACAACAGCCAGGAATGCAGCGATCAAGAAGCTTGTGAAGGTCACTGTAAACAAAAAGGCAGTAAAGGTTGTGAAAACATCTGTTAAGAAAAAGAAAGCTACAGTGACGCAGGTGACAACAACAGTAAAGGGTATCAAGAAGGGTTCTGCAGTAGTCACCCTGAAGGCCGATGGAAAGAAGAGTAAAGTGAAGGTTATTGTGAAATAAAACAGCTTTTGAAAAGTTAAATGTGAAATAAAACATAAGAAACAAAAAGTAATCCCCGTGGGTAACAGGAGATCCTACGGATCACAGAGCATATCTGATGATCCGGGTCTTCCTGTACTCACGGGGATTACTTTTTGTATCAGAATATCTGTGTTACAGATATATGAATGATGTCATAAGACTATTTTGCAGTCATGGCATCTGCAAGCTTCTCCATCTCAGGGAGATCGCTGTCCTTCATCACGGAACGGATCGTAACCGTAGGCTCTACGATCTCGATATTTTTCATGGTTTCCAGAATGGACTTCATGGTGCGGGCTGCAGTTGGTGCCCAGGAACCATTCTCCATAATGCCGACTTTACGGTTCTGATAAGCCTTGCTCTGGAGATGATGAAGGAAATCCTGCATACATGGGAAAACTCCGGCATCGTAGCTGGCTGCGGCCAGAACCATGCGGTCATAGCGGAAGGCATCCTCGATCACCTCTGCCATATCTTCTCTGGCAAGATCGCTTACAACAACCTTTTCGGCACCTTTCTCACGGAGCATCTCGGCAAGCTTTTGGGCAGCCTTTGCCGTATTGCCGTGGATGGAAGCATATGCAACAAGAATACCCTTATCCTCAGGCTGATAGCTGCTCCAGGTATTGTACAGATCCAGATAATATCCGAGATTGTCATTTAAGACCGGACCATGCAGAGGACAGATGGTGGAGATATCCAGTCCGGCAGCTTTTTTGAGAAGTGTCTGTACCGGGGCACCATATTTGCCGACGATATTGAAGTAATATCTGCGGGCCTCACATGCCCAGTCATCCTCGCCCTCTGTCTTGGAAAGAGCACCGAATTTACCAAATCCATCTGCGGAGAAGAGGATCTTTTCCTTTGACTCATAAGTAACCATAACCTCCGGCCAGTGAACCATAGGTGCCATAACGAAGGTCAGAGTATGCTCTCCTAAGGAAAGCGTATCGCCCTCCTTGACGGTCAGAGTATGTCCCTCCAGCGGGATATTGAAAAACTGTGGAAGCATGGCAAATGTCTTTGCATTGCCCACCAGAGTCACCTCAGGGAAAAGTTCTACAAGACGTGCGATGCTGCCGGAATGATCCGGCTCCAGATGCTGTACCACCAGGT